>RFVJ01000118.1 GCA_009928125.1 Betaproteobacteria bacterium | reverse complement strand
TGGACATTTTGGTCATCCATGCCACCCGGCATTGCCGCTTTGTGTCAAAGTCGGAGTTGCGAGGCTGGCCCGTGCTGGGGACCTTGGCCACCGGCGGTGGTACTTTGTACATCGAACGTGCGCAACGCAAAGATGCCATGCGCATGGTCAAAGACATGGCGCAGTCTTTGCGAAACGGCGACGTGCTGGCCGTTTTTCCTGAAGGCACCACTGGCGATGGCATTGGCATGTTGCCGTTTCATGCCAACCTCATTCAGTCGGCCATTGAAGGTGATGCGCCGATTCAACCGCTGGCTTTGCAGTTTGTGGATGCCCACGGCATCAGCATGGCGGCGAGGTACATCGACGATGACACCTTGTTGGGTTCGGTGTGGTCCACTTTGAATGCGCGCGATCTGAAAGCCGTTGTGAATTTTGGGACGACTCAAACTGCCCAAGGCAGGGATCGAAGAGCTTGGGCAACGGACTTGTATGCAGAAGTTCTTGTGCTGAAGCAGCAATGCTGTGGGTGATGGTTCTGGGCAAATGGAACACTCAATTGGCTTGAACACCTGCTTTCACGAGCAAACCGCCCAGCGTTTCAATTTCGTACTTTAAGTGTGCCCTCAGCGCGGCGGGTGTCGCTTGTTCGACGGTGACTGCTGACACGCCCATGCCATCGAGACGCTTGATGACTTCTGGATCGGCAACAGATTTCTGTAAAGCGCTTGTGAGTTTCTCCAAGACAGGCTTGGGTGTTCCCTTGGGTGCATACAAACCAAATGAAATGTTGATGTCAAAACCCTTCACGCCAGCTTCAGCAATGGCAGGTGTTTCAGGCAATGATGGCAAACGATTTTTTCCGGCAGCTGCATAGGCTTTGATTTTGCTGTTTTTGACTGAAGGCACTGTGCCAGAAGTTTGATCACACAAGATATCGACCTGACCGCCCATCAAATCTGTCAATGCTGGACCCGTCCCTTTGTATGGAATTTCATTCAGTTGGACACCTAACACATTCATCATCATGAGCCCGCAGAGGTGCGATGCTGAACCAACGCCAGCATGCGCCAAGCTCACCTTTTTTTGATTTGACTTCAGGTAATTCACAAATTCATTCAAATCTTTGGGTGGAAAATCATTGCGCGCCACAATGACCATCGGGCCACTGGTAGCCGAGCCAATGGGCTCAAAATCATCCACGGGGTGGTAACTGAGGTTTTTGTACATGGCCAAGTTGGTGGCATGGCTCACGTGGATCATCAGCAAGGTGTAACCATCAGGTTTTGAGCGCGCAACCTTGGCAGTTCCGATGGCGCCAGAGGCGCCAGCGGTGTTGTCCACCACAATTTGTTGACCGAGTATTTTTTGCATCGAACCCGCGAACAGCCTGGTGATGGTGTCGCCAGGTCCGCCTGGCGCGTAAGGCATCACCATCGTGATCGGTTTGTTGGGGTAATCTTGTGCCAACGCTGGGCCCATCCATGAAATTCCCAGGCTGCAAATGCTCAGGAAGATGGCTTTTCGAATGTGTGATGAAAGTTTCATGGATTGACTCCCTTGGGTGTTTGATGCAATGTGAACCTTCTTGCTAAGACAGCAAGCGCCTTCTGATGTCTTGGGGGTCCATCACTTCCAGTGGAAATTCTCCGCCACCTGGAATTCCTACTTGTGTGGCATTCAAAAGCATGGACACCATGACATAGGTGCCTGATAAAACGGTGAGGTCAATGACAGCTTGTTCACCCATTTTTTCGATGGCCTCTTGCCAAAGTGCATCGGGCACTCTGTGATTCAAACTGAGTTGAACGCAATAATCGTAGACCAGTCGTTCATCTTCCTGCATGGTGACGGGCCTTTTGCAGCATTGCAAATCTTTCATCACCGCATCAGACAGCCCTGCTTTTCGGGCAATGGTTTCATGGGCCCACCATTCATATTGTGCATTTGAAATTCGGGCTTGAATGAGGATCGCAAATTCATTCAGACGTTTGTTGACCGATGTTCGAAAGCGCAGGTAGTCCAAAAAGTCAAAGCATCGCCTTGCCATTTCGGGGCTGCGCAGCAGGGCGTTGTAGGGCCCGCCAAGCGCAGCGCTGGACACTTTCAGAATGTCATCTGCCAATGGCTTGACCGAAGCAGGCAGGGATTCGTAGGTAATTTGTGCAAGTCGTTCGTTCATGTATAAATTCTAGGGGCAAGCTTTGCGAGTCTAGGGAGTGCAAACCCGAGGTCTTCAAGCTAAGACAAATCGATAGGCTTGCGTCTAAGATAAGGAGGGAGGCAATCATGATTTCAAAAAATAGACGACAAATTCTTTTGGCAACGGCGGCATCTGCCATTGCACCTTGGTCAAACGGACAAAGCATTTATCCCAACAAACCGATTCGTTTCATCGTGCCCGTGGCAGCAGGGGGCGGTGCCGACATGATTGCGCGTGCCACTTGTGAACGCTTGGCCAAGGTATTGGGCCAAAGTTTGGTGGTGGAGAATGTTTCCGGCGGCGGCGGCGCCATTGCGTCCCAAAACGTTGCTAGAAGTAACCCCGATGGCTACACCCTGCTGCAGTCCTACGTAGCAACGCACGGCACTTCGCCTGCAACCCGCAAATTGCCTTACGACGCTATCAAAGATTTCACTGCCATTGGCATGATTGGTACAGCCCCCAATGTGATGTGCGTCAACCCCGGTGTCCCCGCTACGGATGTCAAATCGTTTGTGGAATATGCAAAAAAGCAACCTGGAAAAATGGCCTATGGTTCAGCAGGTGCGGGTTCGCTGACGCACTTGGTGGGTGAGCTGTTCAAACAGCAAACGGGTGTGTTCATGATTCACATTCCCTACAGAGGGGTAGCCCCTGCCAACGTCGATTTGATTTCAGGACAAACACAGGCCTTGTTTCCCAGTCTGGCTGGGGCGTTGCCACACATTCGCAGTGGCAGAATGCGACCCCTGGCAGTGACGGGCTCCCAAAGACATGAATTGCTGAAAGATGTGCCAACCTTTGAGGAGCTAGGCTACAAAGGCTTTGATGGCCAACAGTGGTACGGCATTGTGGGGCCAGCGGGCTTACCCCAGAATGTGGTTAAAACCTTGAGTGAAGCACTGGCGCAAGTCTTGGCGCAGCAAGACTTCAAAGACAAACTGTCATCAGAGGCTGTGGCTTTGTTGCCTTTGTCACCGGAGGCATTCACAGCCTACGTCAAAGCGGACATTGAACGATGGACCAAGTTGGCCCGTGCCAGGAAGATTGAGTTGGATTGAGTTGGACAGCTGAACGGATGGTGCCTCCGACAGGAATCGAACCTGTATCTAGCGCTTAGGAGGCACTCGTTCTATCCATTGAACTACGGCGGCGGTGATCAGATTTTACAGGGCGCCAGTGCGCTCAGCTTAAAAGCACATAGCCCTTTTGAATCAAGCAATTTCTGAACTTGATGATCGCAAAATTTTCGTTGATCAATTGACCAACCTCTTTTTCAATTTGCTTGAGGCAAGACGAGCGGTCTTCTTGAAACGCCTCATTGTTCGTACCTGCCGGTGTCAATGGTGAAAATTCACCTCGCATCATCGGTCCGCTCATGTACATGCCAGAGCAGGCCTGAAGTGTCAGCAGTAAAAGCAACCCGGTCAGTCTGAGCATGTGTCAATTAATTTGATATTTGTTTATATAAATTGTAATTATGAGAATTGATTTTGGCTTTAAAAGTAAAAATTAGCCAGTGAGGTGTTGGTTTTAGCCCTCAAACCCATCCATCAAGGCGATGTGCCCTTCTGAATTGGCCTTGCGGTGTGGCAGGATGGCTTGGTATTCAGGGCTGTTGTACCAAGCGACTGCCGCTTCACGGCTTGGAAACTCAATGATCACTTTCCGATTGCCCTGCTCTTTGCCTTCGAGTTGGGTGCTGTTGCCGCCCCGCACCAGGTACTTGCCGCCATGCAAGGCGAGTGTGCCGGGTACATGTTGCGAATAATTGGCATAGCCCTCAGGGTTGTGAATGGTCACTTGTCCGACGATGTAGGCTTTGGCCATGCGGGTCTCCTGTTTTGAAAATCACTTGCTCATCATGCGCATGGCATCTTCCAGGCCCTTGAGGGTGAGCGGGAACATGCGGTTGCTCATGAGTTGTTGAATCACGGCAATGCTCTGGCGATATTGCCAAACACCTTGCGGCTCGGGGTTGATCCAAGCAAATTTGGGGAAAGTGTGCGTGAGGCGTTGCAACCATTCGGCGCCGGCTTCTTCGTTGTTGTATTCCACGCTACCGCCACGCTGCAAAATTTCGTAAGGACTCATGGTGGCGTCGCCCACAAAGATCAGTTTGTAATCTTTGTTGTACTTGCGCAGGATATCCCAGGTTGAGAATTTCTCGGCATATCGACGTTTGTTGTTTTTCCACATGAAGTCGTACACACAGTTGTGGAAGTAATAGAACTCTAGGTGCTTGAACTCGGCCTTGGCAGCTGAAAACAATTCTTCCACGCGTGCAATGTGGTCGTCCATGGTGCCACCGACATCCATCAACAACAAGACCTTCACGTTGTTGTGACGCTCTGGAATCATCTTGATGTCCAGATAGCCAGCATTGGCCGCAGTGGAGCGAATGGTATCTGGCAAATCCAATTCTTCAGCTGAGCCTTCGCGCGCAAACTTGCGCAGACGGCGCAAGGCCACCTTGATGTTGCGAGTTCCCAATTCTTGGGTGTCGTCGTAATCGCGGTAGGCGCGTTGTTCCCACACTTTGACCGCGCTGCGTTGACCACCTTTTCCGCCAATCCGAATGCCTTGAGGGTTATGACCACCGTTGCCAAACGGTGATGTGCCACCCGTACCAATCCATTTGTTGCCACCTTCGTGGCGCTCTTTTTGTTCTTCAAGACGCTTTTTCAGGGTCTCCATCAACTCGTCCCATCCCATTTTTTCAATGGCGGCTTTTTGTTCGGGCGTGAGTTCTTTTTCTAATATTTTTTGCAACCATTCAAGTGGTACTTCTTTGGTGAAGTCGGTCAGCATTTCAACGCCTTTGAAGTAGGCGCCGAAGGCCTTGTCAAATTTGTCGTAATGCTTCTCGTCCTTCACCATGAGGGTGCGACTGAGATGGTAAAAATCATCGATGCTGCAAGCGTCTGAAGCAGGACCGACCACGTTGGCTTGCAGCGCCTCCAAGACATTGAGGTATTCGCGCACAGACACCGGCAATTTGGCGGCGCGCAGGGTATAGAAAAAATCGATCAGCATGCTTCAGGCCTCGCGCGAACGACTGAGTTGGTAATCCAAGTGCGCCTTCACAGATGGCCACTCGGTGTTCAAAATACTGTAGACACAGGTGTCACGCAGAGCGCCTGCAGCGTCGGGGTGATGGTTGATTTGATGGTTACGCAAGACGCCATCCAATTTGGCGCCCAGGCGCTCAATGGCGCGGCGACTTTGCTGGTTGAAGAAGTGCGTTCTAAATTCGACAGCATTGCAGTGAAGTTGCTCAAAGGCATGGGTCAACAGCAGGCGTTTGCATTCTGTGTTGACAGGTGATCGCTGCACGCTGGCGCGATACCAAGTGGAACCAATTTCAACCCGGAGATTGGCTGCATCGATGTTCATGTAAGTGGTCATGCCTACGGCTTTGCCCTTCACCACAACACTGAAAGGCAGCATGCTGCCCTGTTGTTGCAAGTGGAGCCTGCGCATGATTTCATCGGCCATTTTTTCAGGTGATGGAATGAAAGTGTACCAATGGCGCCAAAGTTCGCCATCCTTCACGGCTTCGATCAAATCGTCATGATGCGAAACGCTCAAGGGAACCAACTCAGCATGTTGGCCTTGGAGGTGAACTGTTTGCTTGAAAGCGTTTGGGGTGCTCATCATTTGTCTTTCGATGGCCCATTGCTTGTGGCGTCGTTCGCTTCATCAGAATGGGCGGCCGCTTGATGCGCTTGCCACCGTCTTGCCAATTGCAAACCCAGACCACCCCCCAAGCCCACCAACACGATGCCGCCAATGCTGTCGCTGCCGTAGCCCGCTGCAAAAATGTTCCAGCCTAGCAACTGCCCAGCCCAAAAGCCCAGCAGCGCACCGCCGACAAAGCCGACAGCGTCTGACAAACCTTCCGCGAGCAAATTGCGTGACATGTTTTAGCGGTTGCGTTGGTTCATGAACACCAGCTTTTCAAACAGGCTGACGTCTTGTTCGTTCTTCAGCAAGGCACCTACCAATGGCGGCACACTGACTTTTTGATCGGCGCTTTGCAGTGCTTCCAAGGGAATGTCTTCGGCCACCAACAACTTCAACCAGTCGAGCAATTCGCTGGTAGAAGGTTTCTTTTTGAGGCCGGGCAAACCGCGAACATCGTAGAAGTTTTTCAATGCCACGGTGAGCAATTCTTTTTTCAAATTGGGGAAGTGCACGTCCACAATTTGCTTCATGGTATCGGCTTCTGGGAACTTGATGTAGTGGAAGAAGCAGCGGCGCAAGAAAGCGTCGGGCAATTCTTTTTCGTTGTTGGACGTGATGAACACCAAGGGGCGCGTTTTGGCCTTGATCAGCTGACGTGTTTCGTAGCAGTAAAACTCCATGCGATCGATTTCGCGCAGCAAGTCATTGGGGAACTCGATGTCGGCCTTGTCGATCTCGTCAATCAAAATGGCCACAGGCTCTTCAGACGTGAAGGCTTGCCAGAGCACACCCTTGATGATGTAGTTCTCGATGTTCTTAACTTTTTCGTCGCCCAATTGGCTGTCGCGCAGACGGCTCACGGCGTCGTACTCGTACAAGCCTTGTTGCGCTTTGGTGGTGGACTTGATGTGCCACTGAATGAGTTTCAAACCCAGCGCTTCAGACACTTCTTCGGCCAACATGGTTTTGCCAGTGCCAGGTTCGCCTTTGACCAGCAAAGGGCGCTTCAAAGTGATGGCGGCATTCACAGCCAATTTCAAATCTTGTGTGGCGACGTAGTTGTCGGTACCTTGGAATTTCATGATGAAGGGGTTGGAGTGGTTAAGCTTGTTTTGATTGTGCGCGAGAACGCGCACTGAAGCAGGGGGGTTCACTGTTTGGCATGTCGCTTCAGTGACCGAAAATCAATCTCGGGTGGCGTGCCTTTGCACGCATTCAATGTAAACCTGGCCATCGGGCAT
>RFVJ01000117.1 GCA_009928125.1 Betaproteobacteria bacterium | reverse complement strand
AATGTCGAAGCCCTTCGCGCAAAGCTTGTTTTTGATTTTCTGACAATTGGGAAGACGAAGCCAGGGCATTGCCAGCAGCCAAAGCCACATTGCGAAGCCACCTGACATGGCCAATGCGCCGTATGGCGCTCCCCTCGGTCATGCGCAAAAAGGTGGCTTCGTCCCAAGCCAACAAGTCGACCAACTCGGGTTCGTTCAGCGATTGACGTGCGTCAAAGTCGGGCAAGGGACTGCGTTTGGCAAACTTATTCCACGGACACACCCACTGGCAATCGTCACAGCCATAGATTCGGTTGCCAATGGCGGCCCTGAAGTCGATCGGAATCGGTCCATCGTGTTCAATGGTGAGGTAAGAAATGC
The DNA here is from genome assembly GCA_009928125.1 of Betaproteobacteria bacterium. Taxonomy (GTDB): domain Bacteria; phylum Pseudomonadota; class Gammaproteobacteria; order Burkholderiales; family Burkholderiaceae_C; genus Limnohabitans_A. The sequence continues at coordinate 6,828 of RFVJ01000117.1, read as the reverse complement.
AGCGCCTGGCGTCCAGTTGATAAGGCGCCACGATGGCTTGTGTAGGACACACCTCGAGGCAGGCTGTACAGGTGCCACAGTGATCGGACACAGGGTCAGTGAATGGCAAAGCCAAGTCAACAAACAACTCACCCAAAAAGAAAAAAGAGCCGGCTTCTCTTTGCAAAACCAAGGTGTTTTTACCGCGCCAGCCTAGGCCGCTTCGAACTGCCAATTCGGCTTCCATCACCGGTGCCGAATCGGTGAACACGCGGTGGCCAAATGGGCCTAACAGGGTCGCCATGCGCGCTTGCAATTTTTGCAATCGACTGCGCAAGACCTTGTGGTAATCGCGCCCCCTGGCGTACACCGACACCACACCCTGCTGCGATTGCGCCAGGCTCTGCCAAGCCGATTCGGCCGACAGCTTGTCCACATTGCCAGGCAAGTAGTCCATGCGCACCGTGATGACACTGACCGTACCGGGCACCAATTCTGCAGGCCGGGCACGTTTCAGGCCGTGGCTTGCCATATAGTTCATGCTGCCGTGAAAACCTGCCGCCAGCCAAGCCTTTAATCCCGGCTCAGCTTCGGTCAAATTCACACCTGTCACGCCAATTTGCGAAAATCCCAATTCACGGGCTGCTGTTTGCAGCGCCACCCACACTGCCGCAGCGTCCACAGGGCGTGCAGGTGATGCATTAGAAAGAGATTGATGAGCGGTGTTCACCCAGCGATTGTAGGAACTCTGAAGCCACAAGCTTCGGCCGACTGGCTATGGAAGAACGAAACTGCCACGCAAACTTATGCCCAAGCCTTGGCACAGCAGCCAGGTTTGCAAAATGCGTACATCGAGCTGGTGGGCGATTTAGGCGCAGGCAAAACCACTTTCGTGCGCCACTTGCTCAAGGCACTGGGCGTCCAAGGTCGCATCAAAAGTCCTACCTATGCCGTGGTTGAACCGCATGAGGGGGTTCACCCCAGCAACCAAGCAGCCCTGGCCATTTGGCATTTCGATTTTTACCGTTTCAACGATCCCCAAGAATTTGAAGAAGCTGGATTTCGCGATCTGTTTGCCAGCACTGGCTTGAAAATCGCAGAATGGCCACAGCAAGCGCAAGGCATGTTGCCCCTCGCCGACCTTCAACTGTGCTTGACTGTCAACGACCAAGAAGTCCGTCAAGTTCAGGGGGTGGCCCGCACCGTGCATGGCCAAATGATTCTGCAGGGTCTCTTGGCGACCTCCCTCTCCCCCTCGCTTGGCCATCGACATTGAAGGCTTGGAGCTGAACCCTGCTGTCAAGGAGTGGGTCGGCAAAATCAAACCCGACGACCCCAACATCACGGGTGTGCGGGTGGCGCAAAACAGCCCGGGCATCGTGCGCATGGTGTTTGATTTGAAGCAAGCGGTTCAACCGCAAGTGTTTGCGTTGACACCCGTTGGCACGTATCAGCATCGCTTGGTGTTGGACTTGTATCCCACCGCCCCCATTGACCCGCTTGAGAGTTGGATTGCTGAGCGCACTCAAAGCAACGACCCTTTGAGCGACTGGCTCAACAAGCAAGCGAATGCCTCGCGTCCCAACGCCAGCCCATCCCCCAACCCACCGGTGGAAGCCAATGCACCTGCCAACACACAAGCTGGCAATGCTTCAAGCACCGATCGTTTGATCATTGTGGCCATCGATGCGGGTCATGGTGGTGAGGACCCTGGTGCCATTGGGCCCAACGGCACCAAAGAAAAAGACGTGGTCCTGCAAATTGCCTTGAAACTTCGCGATCGGATCAATGCCACCAGCGTCAAGGGCAGCCCCATGCGCGCCTACCTCACGCGCGATGCCGACTACTTCGTCCCCCTGCATGTGCGTGTGCAAAAAGCCCGCAAAGTACAAGCCGATCTGTTTGTCAGTGTGCACGCCGACGCTTTCTTCACACCCAACGCGCAAGGTGCCAGTGTGTTTGCACTGAGCCACGGCGCAGCGTCCAGCAGTGCAGCACGGTGGATGGCACAGCAGGAAAACAAAGCCGACTTGATTGGCGGCATGAACTTTGGTGTGAAAGACACGCAAGTGCAACAAGCCTTGCTTGACATGAGCACCTCTGCACAAATCAAAGACAGCTTGAATTTGGGCGGCGCGATATTGCGAGAAATCGGCGGCGTGGGCCGATTGCACAAGCCCAAGGTTGAGCAGGCTGGGTTTGCTGTTTTGAAAGCGCCAGACATTCCCAGTGTGTTGGTCGAAACCGCCTTCATCAGCAACCCCGACGAAGAAGCCAAACTGTCAGACCCCAATTACCAAAACAGCGTGGCCGATGCCTTGGTCAAAGGGTTGCAAAAATACTTTGAACGCAACCCGCCTTTGGCGCGCAAGCGCGCCACTTGATCAGACAGCCGGAAAGGCCTTCATGCGGGCGCGAACTTCTTCCCAACGTGCGGGGTCACAGCCGCGGCGCATCACCACCAAGGTGGCGCTGGCCAAGGCATGCGCCAAGACATCTTTGAGTATTGCATCCGTGGCTTGAGAAGCCCACTTCTGCAAATCAGAGGCATGGACATCGGCATCTGCATGGTGCAGCGCGCAAGCCAACAAACCCGCCAAGAAACTGTCGCCAGCACCTACGGTGTCGATCACTTTCACAGGCGCAGCTTCACGCGCTGCGTAGACCTTGATCTCATTTCCTCGACGAACCAACAGCCGCGCACCTTCAGCACCCAAGGTCAAGGCCATCCACTGCGCCGAGCCCAAGCGCATCAAATGCAGCGCTTGGTCCATGGGCGTCTCGCCAGGCAGTTGCAGATGGGCCAGGTCCTCGTCACTGGCTTTCAGCACATCTGCACACTTGGCCATTTCTAAAACATGCGCACGGTATGCCGCCAAGTCGGGCATCACGGAGGGGCGCAAATTCACATCCACCACAATCCAACGACCGGCCGTCTTTTGCGCTTTCAACCAAGGCAAGTAGTGCAGTGCATCGGCAGGGTCCAAGGCCAAACAGCCCGTGCACGCAATTTCCAACTGGGGCTGGGCTTCGCAAACAGCATTCATGCCCGCTGCAGAAATTTGCCGATCAGCGACGCCCTCTCTGTAAAACGCGTAGTCTGGGTGACCGTGAGCGTTCAAAGCCACCACAGCCAAGGACGTGGTTTGAGGCACGGGTGCAGGCTTGGCCAATTGAACCCCATCGTCTGTCAAAGCCTTGGCCAATTGACGACCGAACCGATCACTCGACAGGGGATTTTGATACAAAGTCGGCACATTTTGACGGCCCAGGGCCCGCGACAAATTGAACACTGCCCCACCTAAGCAGGGCTGAAAATTCCCATCGTTTTGGGCCACCAAATCGATCAAGGCTTCACCAGCGGTGACCACACGGGGTGCAGCATGTGCATGGGTGAGGGTCTGAGGTGTGGCTTGTGTCATGTGCTGATTTTATGTTTGGCGGGCCCGCCAAGCGCCCCACAAGGCGAACAAACCGGGTACGAAAATCATGGCCCAAATGATTTGGCTCAAGTGGGCTTTGACAAAAGCGGTTTCTCCAAACAGATACCCTGCCAAGGTCAAACCGCAAACCCAAATGAAGCCACCCAAGACGTTGTAGGCCACAAATCGGGAGGGCGTCATGGCAGCCACACCCGCCACAAATGGCACAAAAGTGCGAATAAAAGGCATGAACCTGGCCAAAACCACGGTGATGCCGCCGTAGGTCTCGTAAAAATGGTGCGCTTTGTCAAAGGCAGCACGGTTGAAAAAGCGTGAGTTTTCCCATTGAAACACCTTGGGCCCGAAGTACCGACCCCAACGGTAATTGACCTGATCGCCCGCGATGGCGGCCACCAACAACAGGCCCATGGCCAAAGGCAGGCTGAGCAGGCCGGTGCCGCACAAGGTGCCGACCACAAACAAGAGGGAGTCACCAGGCAGAAATGGCATGACCACCAAGCCCGTCTCCACGAACACAATCAGAAACAGCAAGGCGTAGACCCAGGCGCCGTAATTCGCAACGAAAGCTTCCAAATAGCGGTCGACGTGAAGTACAAAGTCCAGCAGTTGCATCAAGGTGTCCATGGGCTCATTATCCCAGTCTTAAGCCCCTTTCAAGCCGGCACCAAGCTCAAGGCTGGAACACCTACAATTTAAGGATGAGCTTGACCCAACCCCGCCGAACCATCCGTGAACTGCCCGATGTGCTGATCAGCCAAATTGCGGCGGGTGAAGTGATCGAGCGACCAGCCTCCGTGGTGCGTGAATTGGTCGACAACGCCCTCGATGCAGGCGCGCGCCACATCACGCTGCGCCTCTTGGGCGGGGGCATTCGCCTGATCTCGGTCGAAGACGATGGCTGCGGAATTCCCGTTGAAGAATTGCCCGTGGCCTTGAAGCGCCATGCCACCAGCAAGATCGTCAGCTTGGAAGATTTGGAATCGGTGGCCACCATGGGCTTTCGGGGTGAGGCGTTGGCGGCTGTCAATTCAGTGTCCGAAATGAGCCTGTTGTCACGCACTGAAGGTGCAGCCACTGCGTTCTTGTTGGATGGGCAAACCGGTGAAGTCCGGCCTGCTGCGCGTGCCGTGGGCACAACGGTGGAAGTGAAAGAATTGTTTTTTTCAACCCCTGCTCGTCGCCATTTTTTAAAGTCAGAAAACACCGAACTTGCCCACTGCATTGAAGCTGTCAGGCGCCATGCTTTGGTGCGCTCAGAGGTGAGTTTCGCCATTTGGCACGAAGGCAAAATCGTGGAGCAATGGCGCAGCCATCCTGGTGAAGCAGGCTGGAACCAACGCTTGGCCGATGTGCTGGGTGAAGACTTTGTTTCATCCTCCGTCAACATCGATTTCAGGTCAGGCCCCGTGCACGTGCGTGGCCGCGCAGGCACACCCGATGCTGCACGGGCGCGGGCCGATCAACAATTTGCTTATGTGAACGGTCGTTTTGTGCGCGACAAAGTGATCACACACGGTGCGCGCAGTGCCTATGAAGATGTGCTGCACGGCCAACGCCAACCGGTGTATGTGCTTTATTTGCAAATGGACCCCACACGTGTGGACGTGAACGTGCACCCTACCAAAATTGAAGTGCGGTTCAGAGACAGCCGTGAAGTTCATCAGGCCATGCGGCATGCGATTGAACGCGCCTTGGCCGTGCCACGCGCGCAACTGCTGACCGGCAACGAAACAGCCGTGCCTCAAGGCAAGTTGACAGCAGATGCAGCCGCTTCATTTTTAAGCCCAACACCCGCGGCCCCTGCGACCCCAAGCACGTGGTCGCAGCGCGGCATGGCATTTGGCAGTGATCGCAGCAACCCTGACCCTGCCAAAGCCATGGCCGACCTCAAAGCGCTTTGGGGTCAAGCAGATCAAATTCAAGAACACACACCGAGTTGGACGCCAAACACTGACAAAGCCCCTGCAATGCTTTCACACAATGAGAATGCTGCGCAAGAGTGGCCTTTGGGTCGCGCCATTGCGCAGCTTCAAGGCGTTTACGTCTTGGCTGAAAACAGCCAGGGCCTGATCGTGGTGGACATGCACGCCGCCCATGAACGCATTGTTTATGAACGGCTCAAACAACAACTCGACACCACTCGCATCACCTCCCAACCGTTGCTGATTCCTGCATCGTTTGCCGCCACGCCCCAAGAAATCACCACTGCAGAAAACTGCGCAGAGGTACTTCAGCAGTTGGGCCTTGAAGTGTCTGCGCTGTCTGCCAAAACTTTGGCTGTTCGCGCGGTGCCAACCTCTTTGGCGCAAGGTGATGCTGTGGAATTGACCCGCAGCGTTCTGGCCGAATTGGCCCAACACGATGCCGCCACGGTGGTGCAACGCGCCCAAAACGAAATCTTGGCCACCATGGCTTGCCATGGTGCAGTGCGGGCCAATCGAAAACTCACCCTGGACGAAATGAACGCCTTGCTGCGCCAAATGGAGGCCACCGAACGGTCGGACCAATGCAACCACGGCCGACCCACTTGGCGACAGGTCAGCATGCGCGAATTAGACGCCTTGTTTTTGCGAGGCCGCTGATGTCCGACACACCCACAAGTTCGCGCAGCCAAGCCATGACGGTGCTGCTGCTGGCCCTGCTGCTGGGCTTGCAACCGGTCACCACCGATTTGTATTTGCCCGCCCTGCCCGCTTTGACTCAAGGCTTTGGGGCCAGCATGGTGCAGGCTCAACTCACCCTCACAGCCCTGCTCCTTGCTTTCGGAACGTCTCAGTTGGTCTGGGGCCCATTGTCTGACAAATGGGGCCGCAGACCCGTTTTGTTGGGCGGCATTGCCGTCTACGCGGCATCGGCCGTTGCGTGCGCTTTGGCGCCTGACATCGAAACCTTGATTGCGGGGCGCACACTTCAGGGCGTGGCCATGGGCGCTTGCGTCATGGCCGCTCGCGCAGTCATACGCGACTTGTACGAGCCGGTGCAAGGCGCCAAAGTGATGTCTCAAGCACTGTCGGGTTTGGGTTTGATTGCTTGCACATGCGTGCCCGTGGGTGGCTACCTGACCGATTTGTTGGGTTGGCGTTGGGCCCTCAGCAGCTTGGTCATGTTTGCTGCGCTCACGGGGGTCCTGATTTATTTTTATTTTGACGAAAGCCTCAAGCAGCGCAACCCGCATGCACTCCAAGCCAAGACTTTGTGGACATCGGTTAAACACATTGTTCGTCACCCCACGTTTCAAGCCTACAGCGCACTCTCCACGGCATCCTTTGCGGGTCTCTTTACTTTCTTGGCCACATCGTCTTTTGTCTTCACGCAAAGCATGGGCTTGAGCAAGACGGTGTATGGCCTGCTGATGGTCTCCATGTCACTGTCCTACATCATCGGCACATTTTTCTGCCGATGGTTG
>RFVJ01000116.1 GCA_009928125.1 Betaproteobacteria bacterium | reverse complement strand
AATGTGGCCCAATTGAAGGCAGATGGTGCCCATGTCCTAGATGTAGGACAGGGCGATCAGGCTTGCGGCGAAACCGGTGACGGCCGCATGCTGGAGGCCGAGGAAATTGTCGAAGAGCTGCGCGCTTTTTGGACCCCCAAAGTGTTGGCGGGTCGTCAAGTGTTGATCACGGCAGGGCCTACTTACGAAGCCATAGACCCCGTGCGCGGCATCACCAATTTATCAAGCGGCAAAATGGGTTTTGCCATGGCTCGTGCAGCGCAGCACGCAGGAGCCAAGGTCACACTGGTGGCCGGGCCAGTGAGTTTGCCAACCCCTCGTGGTGTGTTGCGTATCGATGTGCGATCGGCACTGCAAATGCACGATGCTGTCAAACACGCTGTTGAGGATGCCAACGTTTTCATTGCAGCCGCTGCGGTGGCCGATTGGCGTCCAGCCTCGGCCGCTGAACAAAAAATCAAAAAAGATGGTTCGGGTGATACGCCTGAACTTCAGTTTGTTGAGAACCCTGATATTTTGGCCACTGTCGCCAAGTCACCCCGTGCACAAAGTGGCGAGTTGTATTGCGTCGGCTTTGCAGCTGAAAGCCACGACCTGTTGGCGCATGCCACTGCCAAACGCGCACGCAAAGGTGTGCCTTTGTTGGTGGGCAACATTGGCCCCAGTACCTTTGGTCAAGATGACAATGCTTTGTTGTTGGTGGATGCACAAGGTGCCAAAGAACTTCCGCGCGATACCAAAACCAAGTTGGCTCATGATTTGATTCAAGACATTGCCAGCCGCCTTCGCACACCCTGAACGCTTTCACTTCAAGCAAATTCCGAGCGCTTACCCATCATGATGAACGTTGACGTCAAAATCTTAGACCCTCGCATGGCCGATCAATTGCCTGCCTACGCCACACCGGGCAGTGCCGGTCTCGATTTGCGCGCCTGCTTGGATGCGCCCATCACCCTGCAGCCCAATGCTTGGCAATTGATTTCAACAGGCTTGTCGGTGTATCTCAAGGATCCCGGCTATGCCGCCATGTTGTTGCCGCGATCAGGTTTGGGCCACAAGCACGGCATTGTGCTCGGCAATTTGGTGGGTTTGATTGACAGCGATTACCAAGGCCCCCTCATGGTGAGTTGCTGGAACCGCAGTCAAGAAGCCTTCACGATCCAGCCGATGGAGCGCATTGCTCAAATGGTCATCGTGCCTGTGGTGCAGGCACGCTTCAATGTGGTGACCGAATTTGATGCGCCTAGTGAGCGCGGTGAAGGTGGTTACGGCTCAACTGGCAAACGTTGAGTTGTGTGGAACATCCGCATGCAATTGCGGATGCTCGTTCATCTTTAACTTCAGTGCAACAAGCCGTCTGTGTCGGGCGCATCACCAATTTCAATCTTGAAAAAGCCTGTGCCGCAGGTGCCAGCTTCTTGCTCTTGCTCTGTGGCCATGCGCACATGGTTGACCTTCAAACTGAGACGAAGGGCAATGCCAGACAAAGGGTGATTGCCATCTAGCACCACATGCTCAGGGTAGATCTCGGTGATGGTGTACAGCACATTGCGCGGCGCATCGGGGTTGCAGGCCGCAGGCAAAGCGGTGCCCTCAATGGTGAGGCCTTCTTGGATGTCTTTAGGGAAGAGGGCGCGCGGCTCTAAGAAAAGCAAGTTTTCATCGAAATCGCCAAAAGCATCTTCGGGTTCAAGGTGCAGGTCGACTTTGGCACCTACGGTGTGCCCTTGTAGTGCTTCTTGAATTTTGGGCAGCAAATCATGACCGCCCACATAGAAAGCCACGGGCTCGTCGAGTTCGTCCAAAACTTCGCCCAAAGTATCTTTGAGCGTCCAGGTCAGTTCGACCACGCATTGAGAAGTAATATCCATCCCAGAATTGTCGCAGTTTTGAAATCGATTTGAATCAAGTTCCTATGCAAAAAAACACAGCTTTAGCATTGTTGGGTGGCTTAACGCCCGAACAGTTTATGAAACGCCACTGGCAGAAAAAGCCTTTGTTAATTCGCCAAGCCTTACCTGACATGAAGCCGCTCATCGAGCGCAGCCAGTTGCTGGAGATGGTTGAAAGTGAAGAAGTTGAGTCTCGGCTCATTGTGCGCAAAGGCGCCAAATGGACCTTGAAAAAAGGGCCGATGGGGCGCAAGAGCTTGCCCTCGTTAAAGACACCCGATTGGACGGTGTTGATTCAAGGTGTCGATTTGCACAATGACGCGGTTCACAGCTTGTTGCAGCGGTTTCGTTTCGTGCCCGATGCGCGTCTGGACGATTTGATGATCAGTTTTGCTTCTGAGGGTGGTGGTGTGGGACCCCACTTTGACAGCTACGACGTGTTTTTGTTGCAAGCGCATGGGCAGCGCAAATGGCGCATCGGACGGCAAAAGAAGTATGAATTGCAGGCGGGTGTGCCCCTCAAGATTTTGAAAGATTTCAAGCCAGAAGCCGAGTTTGTCTTGAATCCCGGTGACATGCTCTATCTGCCGCCTGGCTATGCGCACGACGGCGTCGCGGTTGGTGAGTGCATGACCTATTCGATTGGTTTCAGGGTGCCGCGCAGTGCTGAACTGGCCAGTGAGTTGTTGATGGGCTTGTCCGAAGAAGTGACGGAAGACCATGGCACCGCCAGCGATTTGCTGTACCAAGATCCGCATCAAACTGCCGCAATTCAAGATGCCAGCGTTCCAAAAGCTTTGCAGGAATTTGCAGCCCAGTCTGTGGCCAAAGCTCTGAAAGACCCCCAAATTCTGAATTGCTTGCTGGGCGAATCGCTCACCGAGCCCAAACCCAATGTCTGGTTTGATGCGCCGGATTTTGATGATCTCCCTAGTTTTGAGTGGCCAGCTCAGGTACGTTTAGATCGCCGGACCAAAATGTTGTTTGATGCCAAACACATTTTCATCAATGGGGAGAGCTTCAGGGCCGCAGGCAAAGATGCCAAGTTATTGCGCAAGTTGGCCAATGAAAAGACTTTGTCCAAGGCTTTGGCCGCTCAACTCAGCGACAACGCGGCCGAATTGATGCAGGCATGGTGGGAAGAGGGCTGGTGGCACAGTGCGGCCAGCAGTGCACAGAGCGCTTGATATATAAAGCTATAATTCGAGGCTGAACAGTGAGAGCTCGAGTGCTCGCTGTTCTGTCAACAGGGTTTATTCTAATCTTGATGACAATTTCCCGGAAATTGTTTTTTCACTAACTTTAAGGAAAATAATCATGAACAAGTCTCTCGTTTTGGCTGCTGTGATCGCTGCTGCTGCTTTGGCTGCTTGCGGTAAAAAAGAAGAAGCTGCACCAGCACCCGCACCAGCTCCCGCTGCTGCTCCTGCACCTGCAGCTCCTGCTGCAGATGCCAAGCCAGCTGACGCTGCTGCACCTGCTGCACCTGCTGCACCCGCCGCTGCTGCACCTGCAGAAGCACCTAAGAAGTAATTCTGGGCAGTCAAAAAAAACCCCGCAGTGCGGGGTTTTTTTTCGTCCTGAAGGTTCGGTTTATTTGATCTCGTCGGCCAGCAACTTGATGATTTTGTCGGCATTGGCCGAACTCTCAGGAATGCCATCTGCGCCTTGTACTTGAACCGTCGAAACCTCGCCTTTGCTGGTGACAGCAATCCGGTATTTGGCCAGAGCAGGGGTGGTTTTTTCGCTCGAGAACAATTTGGCAAAAAAGCCAGGTTCTTTGTCTGAAGTCCCGGGTGGTGCATAGCGAACAAAGAAAACACCTTGAGCGCGATCGCGGTCTTCCACAGTAAAGCCAGTGCGGTCAATGGCCACACCCACACGTCGCCATGCGCGGTCAAATCCATCTTGAATCTCAATGGCTGGCAACTGATTGACCTTGGTGACCTTCACGTCAGGCGCCATGCCTGTTGCGTTTCGGGCGGTTGGCGCAACGGCAGCCACAGTTGCCGAAGCGGAAGCCAGATTTTGTCCACCCAAGCGCAGCATCATGCGGCGTAAGAATTCAACTTCCAATTCCACATCGGCTTCGCGGGGCGTCCAAACCGTTTGGTCCTTCGAGGTGCTGGTGTAAATCTCTTTCATGCCGCGGTGCGTGACAGTGATTTCCAAGCCTTTGTCGGTGCGCTCTATGCGGGTTCTAAAACGATCTCGTTCACCCGTGGAGTAGAGTGAGTCAAACATTTTGCCAACCGCTTTTCGAATGAAGTCCATGGGCAACTTGGCACGGTTCTCGGCCCAGTCCGTTTCCATGATGCCCAATTCGGGTTGGTCGGTGGTGAGCACAAAACCATTGTCTTTCCAGAATTCGCGCAGCGGTTCCCACACCGAATCGGCACTTCGTGGAATGACCAAATAACGCTGCGTGCCATTGCGCACAATGCGAACATCGCCGGCTTGGTTGGCAGCGGTGCCTGAATCGTTGACGTTTCGTGTTGCGGGTGCTGTTGCACTGGCCAATGCACTGGAAGCGCCAGCCACTTGGTAACGCGAGTCGCGCTTGAGTTGTGTGAGGTCGGGTGGAATCTCCAGCGTAGGCGCTTGGCTGGCGCTTTTGTAGTCGATTTTGCTTTCTTCCAAAGTAGAGCAACCTGCAAGCAAACAGGTGAGCGCCGCAGCGCTGGCCCATGTGGTCAATTGACGAGGCATAGAGACTGATCGATTCACGAGGATTCCTTAAATGAGTCCGCTTGCACGCAACGCGGCTTCCACCACAGGTTGCTGGGGTTTTGACAGTTCGGTCATGGGCAGGCGCAACGTTCCGCCGCAAAGCCCCATGCGCGCCATGGCCCACTTGACGGGAATGGGGTTGGCTTCGACAAACAAATTTTTGTGCACAGGCATCAATTTGAATTGAATGTCCATGGCTTTTTGAACATGGCCCGCAATGGCAGCAACGCACAGTTCATGCATCAGGCGAGGCGCTACGTTGGCGGTGACGCTGACATTGCCTTTGCCACCGCAAAGCATCAGGGCAACTGCTGTGGGGTCGTCGCCCGAGTACACCGCAAATTCTTTGGGCAAATCGCGAATGAGCCATTGCGCGCGCTCGATGTTGCCAGTGGCTTCTTTGATGCCAACAATGCCAGGCACTTGGGCCAAGCGCAACACGGTGTCGTGCTGCATGTCGGCCACAGAGCGACCGGGCACGTTGTACAAAATGATGGGCAAGTCGGGCACCGCTTCTGCAATCGCTTTGAAGTGCTGGTACATGCCTTCTTGGGTGGGCTTGTTGTAGTAGGGCACGACTTGCAATTGGCAGTCGGCGCCCACGCTTTTGGCGAACTTGGCCAATTCGATGGCTTCGGCTGTGGAGTTGGCGCCGCAACCCGCCATGATGGGCACGCGGCCTTTGGCTTGCTCGACAGACACGCGAATGATCTCACGGTGCTCTTCAACATTCACTGTGGGTGACTCACCGGTGGTGCCCACCACGCCAATGCAGTCTGTGCCCTCTGCGATGTGCCAGTCGATCAGTTTTCGCAGGCTGGCGTAGTCCACCGAGCCGTCTTCCAGCATGGGGGTGATGAGGGCGGGGATGCTGCCAGTAATGGGTTGGAAAGATTTCGTCATGGCGAATGAGTAAAGCGACAAATGAGCATTCTAACGACAGCCAAGCTCAATCTGTTGACCGGATGCCGGGACTTGAGGGGTGGCCACGATGCGCTGAACACATCGAGGGGGTTCTACAGCGTAGCCATCTTCGTAGGCGATGACGTGCAGCTTTGCGCAAGTCTGAAGCAATTCACCGGGTTTGAGCAAAAAGTCAGGCCGGGACGGTTTGCCAATTTTTTCATGGCCCAGTGCAAAGGTCTCGTAAATCAGGATGCCTTGTGGCTTCAAGCTTTCCAAAATGCGTGGCATCAAAGGGCGCCATAGATAATGGGTCACGATGACGGCATCAAAGCACCGACCTTCCAAAGGCCACGGGCCGCCTTCAATGTCAGCTTCTATCACTTGACCATGGGCTTGGGCCAAAGCCAAAGCTTCGGCTGAACGGTCAACGCCTGTGCATTGATGGCCATGCCCCGCCAACCAGCGCATGTGCCGGCCAGCGCCACAAGCCAAGTCAAGGACTTGGCTTTGCGGGGGCAGGAGATGCGTCCAGCGGGTGACCCAGGCAGAAGGATCTTCGGTTCCGTGCATGTGTGTTGCCTTCCAATTCGTCGACATCAACTGCCGCCATGATGCCTGAATGTTCCAGTTTCCCTTTGGCGTTGAATGGGACTGTGAATTTATCCAGTATTTTGTTTGAATTCACACTACAATCTGCGCCCATGGCTACCACTTCCTCTTCCAATTCATCCCCTGAATACGGCGAAGGCTCCATTCGAGTCTTGAAAGGCTTAGAGCCCGTCAAACAACGCCCGGGCATGTACACCCGCACCGACAACCCCTTGCACATCATCCAAGAAGTGCTCGACAACGCGGCCGATGAGGCGCTGGCGGGACACGGTAAAAAGATCAAAGTGGTGTTGCACACCGATGGCTCGGTCAGCATCGAAGACGACGGACGGGGCATTCCATTTGGATTGCACCCTGAGGAAAATGCACCCGTCATTGAGTTGGTGTTCACGCGTTTGCATGCGGGTGGCAAGTTCGACAAAGGCAAGGGTGGTGCCTACAGCTTTTCGGGTGGCTTGCACGGCGTGGGTGTCAGTGTCACCAATGCCTTGGCCAAACGCCTTGAAGCCACCAGCTACCGCGAAGGTCAAGTGGCCACATTGACGTTTTCAGGTGGCGATGTGGTTGAAGCTTTGGTCACGCGCAAAGCGGGCGAGGGCGATCGCAAACAGGGCACCACCGTGCGTGTGTGGCCTGATGCCAAGTATTTCGAATCCAGTGCCTTGCCCATGGCCGAGTTGACGCATTTGCTGCGCAGCAAAGCGGTGCTCATGCCGGGTGTCACGGTCACATTGCTGAACGAAAAAACCAAGGACACGCAAACTTGGCAATACAAAGCAGGCCTGCGCGACTACCTCATGCAAACACTCACCGGCGACCCGGTCATTCCCCTGTTTGAAGGTGAAGGATTTGCCGATGGCAACAACGACAGCTTTGCAGAAGGCGAGGGCGCCAGTTGGGCGGTGGCCTTCACCGAAGACGGTCAACCTGTGCGTGAGAGCTATGTCAACTTGATTCCGACCAGTGCCGGTGGCACGCACGACAGTGGCCTGCGTGATGGTTTGTTCACAGCCGTGAAGAGCTTCATTGAACTGCACAGTTTGTTGCCCAAGGGCGTGAAGTTGATGCCCGAAGACGTGT
>RFVJ01000115.1 GCA_009928125.1 Betaproteobacteria bacterium | reverse complement strand
CCGACACCGGCTGCGCGCGCTTTGCGGTCGGTCATCACGCCTTGGGGTGTGGTGACGATGGCCACGCCCAAACCGTTGAGGACTTGTGGAATGGCATCGCGGCCTTTGTAAACGCGAAGGCCAGGGCGACTGACGCGCTCAATGCGCTCAATCACAGGGCGACCTGCGTAGTACTTCAGGGCGATTTCAAGTTCGGACTTACCGCCCGCTGTCTTGACTTGGAAGCCGTCGATGTAACCTTCATCTTTCAGCACCTGGGCAATTGCCACCTTCACTTTGGAAGAAGGAATTGAAACGGAGGCCTTGGCCACCATTTGTGCGTTGCGGATGCGAGTCAGCAAATCGGCAATGGGATCACTCATGCTCATGTTGTATCTCTCCTGCCGATTACCAGCTGGCTTTGGTCACGCCAGGAATGTTGCCTTGGAAGGCTAATTCGCGAATCTTGGCGCGGCCGAGGCCGAATTGACGGAACGTGCCACGTGGACGACCAGTGATCGCACAGCGGTTACGTTGACGTGTTGGGTTCGCATTGCGTGGGAGCTTTTGCAAACCCAAACGGGCTGCTGCGCGCTCTTCGTCGCTGCGTTTTGGATCTTGGGAAATGGCTTTCAATTCCGCGTGTTTAGCCGCGTACTTGGCCACCAATTTGTCTCGCTTGAGCTCGCGCTCGATCAAAGCTACTTTAGCCACGTGTCACCTCAGTTCTTGAACGGGAAGCGGAAGCCGGCGAGCAATGCTTTGCATTCGTCGTCGGTCTTGGCTGTCGTGGTGATGCTGATATTGAGACCGCGCAAAGCGTCAACCTTGTCGTACTCAATTTCAGGGAAAATGATTTGCTCTTTCACGCCGACGTTGTAGTTGCCACGGCCGTCAAAAGCACGACCGGAGATACCACGGAAGTCACGCACGCGGGGCAAATGCCACCTTGATTTCTTCGCCGCTGGACTTGTAAACGCGAACGCGTTTGCCATCGGCCAACAACTTCACACCCACACGATCAGCCTTGCCAGTAGCCGCATTGAAGATGGCCACGTTGGACTGGTGAATGGGCATTGTTTTTTCAATGATGCCGCCAGTGGTGCCCTTCATGGGGTTTGGCTTGGCATGCTTTTTAACGAGGTTAACGCCTTCAACCACCAGGTGTGAATCGTCGGCGCGCAGTGACACGGTGCCACGCTTGCCTTTGTCACGACCGGCGATGACGATGACTTCGTCGCCTTTGCGAATCTTGTTCATGTCGGGTCCTTAGAGAACTTCAGGTGCCAAGGACACGATCTTCATGAACTTCTCAGTACGCAATTCGCGCGTGACTGGGCCGAAGATGCGGGTGCCAATAGGCTCCAACTTGGCATTGAGCAAAACTGCTGCGTTGCCATCGAATTTAACGAGAGAGCCATCACCACGGCGAATGCCCTTGGCTGTACGAACGACCACAGCACTGTAAACCTCGCCTTTTTTGACGCGGCCACGGGGCGCAGCTTCTTTGATGCTCACTTTGATAATGTCGCCAACACTGGCGTAACGACGTTTAGACCCGCCCAGCACCTTGATGCAAAGGACGGACTTAGCGCCGGTGTTGTCGGCAACATCCAACCGAGTTTCTGTCTGAATCATTTCAATATTTCCCAACTTGCACCTTGTGCACCGCAAGCAACAGAGATGTCTAGAAAGACGCCTTGCCAGCCCACAGTACCAAGATCAGTCTTGGACCCGTCATCCACACCACGAACCACTCGCAGTGCTTTTGTTTGGGTAGATAACTCCGCCTTTTTTGAAAGCGAAGCCCGCGATTGTTACAACATTTTTAGGCCGTGTCAACACTTTCGGTGCCAAAAACTGTGAAATTTCCAGTTTTTTAACGCTTTTTTGACCCCGTCTTCCGGTCAAGTGCGCACTTGGTAGGTCTCGGCCAAAGCCAAAAAAGCCGCCAATTGCGCGTCCACCCCCGTCTCAGCTTCTAGCAAACTGGCGACTTCTGGCGCAATTTGAGCGGCCGCTTTGGCATCCAAGAACAGCAAGCGCTTGCGCCTGGCCAAGACGTCCTCGACGGTCCGCGCATATTCATAACGCGCCGCAAAGCGAACCATGGCTTCACTGACATGGGGGTTCAGCCAATGGTCGTGGCCGGGCATTTCTTGCAGCAAGGCGGCATCTGTGCCGTAAGCGGCCAGAGGGTCCTTGGGTGCTGGTGTCTGCGCGCCCCACAGGGGGGTGTGCACGGTGACATCTTCTGCCGTAAGGGACAAGAGATGCGCCTTGCGGATGCACTGCATCACATCGGCCGCCATGGCCCTGTAAGTGGTCCACTTGCCACCCGTCACGCTGATCAGACCCTGGGGGGCCATTTTGACGGTGTGCTCGCGGCTGATGGTGTGGGTTGCGCTTGGCGTTTTGCCTGCATCGGTTGGGGCGCCAGCCAAGGGCCGCAAACCAGCCCACACACTGGTCACATCGTGTCTCGTGGGCGGCTTGGCCAAGTACTTCCCAGCCTCTTCTAAGATTTGGTCAATTTCAGAGTCCAGCGCTTGCGGCTCCCACTCAACCGTGGACTTGGGGGTGTCGGTGGTACCCAACAACACTTTGCCTTGCCAAGGCACGGCAAACAACACGCGGCCATCTTGCGTGTGCGGCACCAACAAGGCCGACTCACCTGGCCAAAACGAAGCATCCACCACCAGATGCACGCCCTGACTGGGGCTGACAGCATGCGGCACATGGGCTTGATGGGTGTCAGCCACACGGGTTTGGGTCATGGCTTCAATGTCATCTACCCAAACGCCTGTGGCGTTGACCACGCAACGCGCTTTGATGGCGTGCGCCAGGCCTGTCTCGGCATCGGTGCAGGTGAGGCCGCACACCTTGCCAGAGCCCAAAGCGGTGAGCAAACCGGTAACAGGCATGTGATTGATGACCAAGGCACCATGCGCTGCTGCCGTGCGTGCCAAGGCCAAGGCCAATCGCGCATCGTCAAATTGGCCATCCCAATATTGCACCCCACCCACCAAATGCGTGGCCAATGTGCCCGGTGCTTTGTGCAATGTTTCCTTGCGATTGAGAAATTGGGTAGGCCCTAAACCCGCGCGACCTGCCAACAGGTCATAAAGTTTGAGGCCCAGGCCATAAAACCATTGATCGATGCGTCGATATGCAGGCATGACAAAGGGCATGGCGTGCGCCAAATGGGGCGCGTTGCGCAGCAATCTTTGGCGCTCGTGCAACGCCTCCCAGACCAATGGCAAATGACCTTGTGCCAAATAACGCACACCCCCATGGATCAATTTGGTAGAGCGCGAAGACGTGCCTTTGGCAAAGTCATGGGCCTCCACCAAGACAACCTTGAGGCCGCGCACTGCTGCATCGACCGCGGTGCCCAAGCCAGTGGCGCCACCGCCAATGATGGCCAGGTCGTACTCGTCCACACTGGCCAAGCGCGCCATCAATTGCGCTCTGTCCGTCTGCAAAGGCTTCATTCAAATGCTTCTTTGATTCAATCTTGCGCCCAAGCGCGCGAACGCGCAACGGCTTGGCGCCAACGGGCCATGCCCGCATCACGTTCAGCCAATGAAATCTGCGGCACAAAGCGTTTGTCTTCAGCCCATTGCGCAGAAATTTCTGCGGCGCTGGCCCAAAAACCTGTGGCCAAACCTGCCAAATAAGCCGCACCCAAAGCGGTTGTTTCAGTGATGCGCGATCGCACCACTGGCACCCCCAGCGCATTGGCTTGGAGTTGCATCAACAGATTGTTCTGACTGGCGCCGCCGTCTACCCTCAGCTCTGTCAGTGCCATGCCACTGTCTTTGGACATGGCCTGAAACACATCGGCCACTTGCCACGCAATGGCTTCTAAAGCGGCTCGGGCAATGTGCGCGCGCGTGGTGCCACGCGTCATGCCGATCAACAAGCCTCTGGCCTGGCCATCCCAATCGGGTGCACCCAGCCCTGCGAACGCGGGCACCAAATGCACATCACCCGTGTTGGGCACGCTGGCGGCCAAAGCCTCCACATCGCTTGCTTTCTCAATGATTTGCAAACCATCGCGCAGCCATTGAACGGTTGCGCCTGCCATGAACACCGAGCCTTCTAAGGCATAGGCTGTTGAATGCGCTGCACGGTGCGGGCCTTGCCAGGCCACGGTGGTGAGCAATTGGTTGCGGCTTTGAACTGGCACAGCCCCCGTGTTCATGAGCATGAAGCAACCGGTGCCATAGGTGTTCTTGGCCATGCCCGGCGCAAAACACGCTTGACCAAACGTGGCCGCTTGTTGATCACCTGCGACGCCGGCAATGGGGATGGGCGTGCCCAACAAGTTGGCATCGGTTGAGGCCAACACGCCACTGCTGGGCATGACCTGTGGCAACACCGAAGCGGGCACATTGAACAACTTCAACAGCGACGCGTCCCAAGCTTGGGTGTGCAAATTGAACAGCAATGTGCGCGAGGCATTGCTGGGGTCGGTGGCATGCACGCGGCCCCCTGTCAGGTGCCAGATCAGCCACGTGTCGATGGTGCCAAATGCCAAGTGACCTTGCTCGGCTTTGCGTCTTGCGCCGGGCACATGGTCTAACAACCAGGCCAGCTTGGTGGCTGAAAAATACGCATCCAACACCAAGCCTGTTTTGCGCTGAATTTCCGCCGCGTGACCGCTTTGTTTCAAACGCTCGCAAACAGCCGCTGTTCGTCGGTCTTGCCACACGATGGCCGGTGCAATGGGCTCGCCGGTGCGTCGGTCCCAGACCACTGTGGTTTCGCGTTGGTTGGTGATGCCGATGGCTTGGACCTGCTGTGCGTGGATACCGGCTTGATTGACCACCTTCTGCATGACGGATTTTTGGGTGTGCCAAATTTCCATGGCATCGTGTTCCACCCAAGCCGGTTTGGGAAAGTGCTGCGTGAATTCTTGTTGTGCAGTGGCCACGGGCTGGCCTTGGCGGTTGAACAACACCGCCCTCGAGCTGGTGGTGCCTTGATCAAGTGCAAGGATGTAAGTCATGGCCACAAGATTAACCGAAACAAGCCCAGCAAAAAAGAGACAATACGCGCATGACGTCCACACCCATCACCGATTTCAAACAAGCACGCCTGGCCTTCATTGGCGGCGGCAACATGGCCAGCGCCATTTTGGGTGGCCTTCTCAAGCAAGGCCTTGCAGCATCCCAAGTGTGCGTGGTGGAGCCCTTTTCCGACACGGCCGCCAAACTCCAACGTGATTGGGGTGTGACGGTTTTGCCTGCAGCCAGTGCAGCATTGGCCCAAAGCGATTTGGTCATTTGGGCTGTCAAGCCACAAGTTTTCAAAGAGGCTGCGGCACCTGTTTCACAGTTCACCCCCAAAGCGCTGCACTTGTCGGTGGCAGCCGGCATTCGCAGTGACAGCATTGCGCGTTGGCTGCACACCGAGCGCATTGTGCGCAGCATGCCCAACACACCCGCTTTGGTGGGACAAGGCATCACAGGTTTGTTTGCCCGCGCAGGCGTTTCGGCACAAGACAAACAATTGATTGAGCAGGTGCTGAAAAGCACAGGCGAGTGGCTCTGGGTCAAACAAGAGTCAGACCTGGATGTGGTCACTGCACTGTCTGGCTCGGGCCCTGCCTACGTGTTTTATTTCTTAGAGGCCATGACCGAGGCGGGTGTGCAAATGGGCTTGACGGCTGAGCAGTCTTACCATTTGGCGCAAGCGACCTTTGGCGGTGCCACGCACTTGTCGCGTCAGTCCAGTGAGTCGCCAGAAGTGTTGCGCCAGCGTGTCACTTCCAAAGGGGGCACCACTTATGCCGCACTCACGTCGATGGCCGAGGCCAAGGTCAAAGAAGCCTTCATTCAAGCCATGTTGACGGCGCAGCGCCGCGCTGGCGAGTTGGGCGATGAGTTTGGCAAAGACTGAAGCGCATCGGCGCCTCAAGCGCCCATCAAGCTGCTGAGCGCAAGTCCGGTAAACACAGCAAAGCCCACCCAGTGGTTCAAGCGAAACGCTTTGAAGCAACCCTCGCGGGTGCGGTCTTTGATCAGCACGAAGTGCCATGCGGCTTGAGCGGCTGCAGCGGCCAAGCCCACTTGAACCCATGGCTTGTGAGGTGCATCGAGTAACACGCCCCACACCGCCAAATAGGCGGCATAAAAAACCATGATGGCGCGCACATCCCAATCACCCAAAGTGATGGCCGAGGTCTTCATGCCGATTTTCAAATCGTCATCTCGATCGACCATGGCGTACTCGGTGTCATAGGCCAACACCCAGAACAAATTGCCGATCAACAAGGCCCACGCTTGCCAAGGCACGTCACCTGTGACTGCCGCATAAGCCATGGGAATCCCAAAGCTGAAAGCCACGCCCAACACAGCCTGCGGCATGGCCACAAATCGTTTGGCAAAAGGATAGACGATGGCCACAGCCAAGGCCGCAAAGGACCATGCCACCGTTTCAACGCGCAAGGTCAAGACCAAAGCAAAAGCCAACATCGCCAGCACAGCGCCCACGGCCAATGCTTCTTTCACGCCGATGCGCCCGCTGGTCACGGGGCGCTCTGCGGTGCGCTTCACATGCCGATCGAAATCGCGATCGGCCACATCGTTCAAACAACATCCAGCGCTGCGCATCAATACCGTGCCCAAGGTGAACACAGCGATCAAATGCCAACCTGGAAAACCATCTGCTGCCAACCACAGTGCCGCCAACGTGGGCCACAACAACAGCAGCCAACCCGCAGGGCGGTTCCAGCGAATCAAATCCAAATAGAGGGCCAGTTTTTGACGCATCACGACAAGGTCTTCGTTTTTCTTGCGCTGCGGTTGCGCGGCCAACGCTTCTTCGGGCACCGACAAGCGCGGCACCAAGGTGACGCCCATGCCAGCGGCCACCATGTGCCGGATGGTTTCCAAGGAAGAGCCTTCAAAGCTTTTGCGAATGCCTTCGGCATTGCTGGAGAACCTTGCAAACTCGGGACACACTTCCAACACATGATCGCGGAAACAATGGCCATTGCCCAAGAGCAACATGGTTTCGTTTTTCAGTTGTTCTGCCGTGATGGATTTTTTCTTGCCCAAAGGATGCTTCAAGGGCAGTGCAGCCATGAAGGGCTCGTCGTACAAAGGTGCTGTGGCCAAGCCCGTGTCGGGAAAGGGTTCGGCCAAAATGGCGCAATCGATTTCGCCTGATCGCAGCATGTCCATCAGTTTGACCGTGAAGTTCTCTTGCAGCATGAGCGGCATTTGCGGCGTTTTGCG
>RFVJ01000114.1 GCA_009928125.1 Betaproteobacteria bacterium | reverse complement strand
TCCAATAAGTGGGGTCAGATCCACATTAATTTTTTTTGTGATTCACAGAAGCATGTGCGCCAAGAAAATTAATGTGGATCTGACCCCACTTATTGGATCTGACCCCACTTATTTCTGCACCGCA
Organism: Betaproteobacteria bacterium; assembly: GCA_009928125.1. Lineage (GTDB taxonomy): Bacteria > Pseudomonadota > Gammaproteobacteria > Burkholderiales > Burkholderiaceae_C > Limnohabitans_A. The sequence continues at coordinate 7,153 of RFVJ01000114.1, read as the reverse complement.
ATCAGGTGGAGGTTTTGCTGGAACGTCTCAAAGTTCGATCGAAGGGATTGATTTGGGGGCTTAGCAAAGCGGCTTCTTTTTTCAGCAAATCAAGTACCACCGACAATCTTTCACCGCTGAGCCGGGTCGACAAGGTGGCCACACTGATTGCAGCGACCACATGCCCAGCGGCGTCCCACACTGGAACGGCCACGGCGGCCACACCGGCAATCACTCCGGTGTCCTCGGCGGAATAGCCTTGTTTTCGGGTTCTGGCGATTTCAGCCCTCAAGTGCACGCCATCCAATGTGCCCATGCCCATCAAGCGGGGCACGTTGTAGCGCAATATTTCTTCGCACTCGTTGGGTGCAAGGTGTGCCAAGATGGCCATGGCGCCTTGGCCACCGCCCAACGGCACCCGCCCGCCCACATCGCCGGTCAAGGTGCGAATGGGAAACTGACCTTCCCAGCGATCAAGGCAAACCGCATCAAAGCCTGAACGCACAAAAAGAAAAATGCTTTCGCCCAATGCGGCACCCAACCTTGCCAACACAGGCCTGCACAGCGCTTTCAGTCCCCCTGCGCCATCGCCGCCATGGCCAACGTGCTCAACAGCATGCGTGGCCAAGGTGGCCAAGCCTAAGCCCAGGGCGTAACGTTTGTCGGTGGGAGACTGGCTCACCAAATCGCCTTCGGCCAACTGCTGCAACAGGCGGTGGGTGGTGGCTTGTGTGTAGCCCAAATGACGTGCGAGATCGCTGATGCGGCTGGGACCCAATTCACTCAGGGCTTGCAAAAGTTCAATGGCACGCTTCAAGCTGGTGACACTGCTTTCAGATTTTTCTTGCACACTCATTCCGCATATTGGATTTAAATTGAATACAGACCATGATATTTCCGACATGCGGAATAGGTCATTGGTATTTTCCCTTTTGTGAAATTCAATCCATTGACCCTCCATTCAACGGTGCGATAGGATGAATTCATCTTGAAGAATCCCGCCTTCCCCTCTTACGCACAAGCCTGCGGCTGGAACGCCATGCTGCCCAGCAGATCGCCACGGGCACCGGCAGAGGGTCATTTGGATGCGCCGTATGTGGTGGTGGGCGCAGGCTTTACGGGCATGGCAGCCGCCCGCAAACTTTGCCAATTGAATCCCCAAGCAGAGATTTTGTTGCTAGAAGCCAGCACAGTTGGCGAAGGATCGTCTGGGCGCAACTCAGGATTCTTAACGCGCGAAGAGTACCCCAGTAGCAATGCAGCGCAGTCTGTCGCGCAAAACAACATCCTGAATGGCTTCAATCGCGGCGCTTTTGATGAGTTGCAACAACTCATTGAAGACCACCAAATTGACTGCGACTTTCACAGCAGCGGCAGAATTCGCGCCGCCGCAACGCCTGAAGGTGCCAACAATTTGCGCAAAATTCAGCATGCGCTGGAATCGACTGGCCATGCCTGCCAAACACTCGATGCGACTGAATTCAAAAAGCGCATCGGTACCGACTATTACAAATTTGGCATCTACACCGACACAGGTCATTTGGTTCAACCCGCCGCCCTCATTCGGGGACTGCTCGCAGCACTGCCGCCACAAGTCCAAGTGCACGAGAATTCACCCGTGATCGATTTGTCGCAGCATGGCAAGCGATGGCTTTTGAAAACGCCGTCAGCCCAGATCACAGCTGACCATGTCATCATGGCCACCAACGCATCGGTCAAATTTTTTGGCTACCTGAAAGAGAAGCTGGTCACCATTCACACCTACGCCGGCATCAGCGAGCCCTTGAAGCCCAACGAGATGGCTCACTTGGGCGCCATGGCAAGTTGGGGCGTTTTGCCTGCGCACAGACTGGGCACCACGGTTCGTCGTGTGGGCGCCGACCGCATACTGGTGCGCTCACTTTATGCCTACGAACAGAGCCTGAGCGAGTCGGTGGTCCATGAGGCTTTGCATCGCAGATTTCACAACCGTTACCCCGAGTTGTCGCATGTGCGTTTAGAGCATGTCTGGGGCGGCGTCACCGGCTTGACCTTGAACGGTTCCCCTTACGCCGGACGGCTTGCGCAAGGACTTTACGCCTCTGCGGGTTGCAACGGCTCCGGCATTGTGAAGGGCACTGCGCTGGGAACTTATTTGGCCGAGCTGGCGCACCACAACAAAACCAACCCCCAAATTCAAATGGCCTATGGCACACCCAACAGCATCTTGCCCGACCCCTTCAGAGCGCTGGGATTCAAAGTGATCAGCGCATGGGAAAGTCGCAAAGCCGGTTTGGAATCCTAAGCGCTTGTCCCTCCATTGAACGACTCAACCCCACCACAAATCCTGTGAACTCCAACGCCTATTTATCCCTGCAGGGTCTGAGCAAGTCTTACGGCAAGGTCCTGGCCTTGAGCGACTTCAACTTGACGGTAGCCCAAGGTGAGTTCATCAGCCTGTTAGGACCTTCTGGCTGCGGTAAGACCACCACGCTGCAACTGCTGGCGGGCTTCATTCAACCCACTGCAGGTGACATGTTGCTCAACGGCCAAAGCATCACGCACCTGCCCCCCAACGCGCGGGGTCTGGGCATTGTGTTTCAAAGCTACGCACTGTTTCCGCACATGACGGTGCGCGAGAACGTCAGCTTTGGCTTGGAGATGCGCCAAATCGCAATGCAAGAACGCAACGAAAGAGTGAATCGGATTTTGTCCTTGGTGCAACTCGATGCCTACGCCGACAGATACCCCAGAGACCTGTCGGGCGGACAAAGACAAAGGGTGGCCTTGGCCAGGGCCATCGTCATTGAGCCGCCTGTTTTGTTGTTGGACGAACCTTTGTCCAACCTGGATGCCAAGCTGCGCGAGGCCATGCAATTTGAACTGCGCAGAATTCAACGCAAGCTGGGCACCACCACCTTGATGGTGACGCACGATCAGGCCGAGGCCTTGTCCATCAGTGACCGGGTGGTGGTGATGGACAGCGGCCGTATTCAGCAAATTGACGCGCCTCATGCTTTGTATGAATCATCAGACAGCAAGTTTGTTTCGACATTTGTTGGCAAAACGAATTTCTTGGCTGCCACGGTGCAAGCTGGCGCGCTGCAACTGAGTTCCAACGTTCAGGTGCAAACACATGCACCCATGGGTCTTGAAGGCAACAAGGTCACCTTGAGCATCCGTCCCGAAAAACTGAAATTTGCAAACACCTCGGATACACCGAAACTGCAAGTGCAAATCAAAGAGCGGTTTTTCTTGGGCAACCTTTGGCTGTACCGCGTCGACAGCGAGCTGGGTGAGTTGGAGGTGAGTTGCATCAATGACGGCACGGCGCCCAAACATGAATCGAGTGTCGAACACCTGACATGGGACGACGCGCACTTTAAAGTGATGTCAGCCCCCGAGGCCTTGCAGTGATTCAGCACACAAGAACCCCCTATTTGTTGAGCGCGCCTGCACTGGGCTTGTTCGGCCTGATGGTTCTGTTTCCGTTTCTCTTAACTTTATTTTTGTCCTTCCAACGCTTTGACCACCAAGTGGGCATTGTTCCGGGCTACACATTGGATGTGTACAAGCACATCGTGAACGATCCGTTTTATTGGGAGGTGTTTGGCCGTACCGCTTGGGTGTCACTCACCACCACCGTGCTGTGCGTGTTGATAGGTGCCCCCGAAGCTTATGTCTTAAGCAGGATGCGGGCCCCCTGGCGCTCGTTCTTTTTGGTGGTCATTCTGTCGCCATTGCTGATTTCTGTCGTGGTCCGCGCTTTTGGATGGAGCCTGGTTTTGGGTCCTGCAGGCTTATTGAACAGTTTCTTGCAAGGCATTGGACTCGAGCGCGTTCGCATTCTTTACACCCCCTCCGCCGTCGTCATTGCCTTGGTGCATGTGATGTTGCCCTTCATGGTCATTCCTGTATGGACCTCATTGCAAAAACTCGATCCGCAAATTGAAAATGCAGCGCTGTCGCTTGGCGCAACAAAGTTTCAAGTGTGGCGGCGGGTTGTCTTGCCACAAATCACGCCTGGCCTGCTGTCGGGTGCATTGATTGTGTTTGCGCTCAGCGCAAGCGCCTTCGCCATTCCAGGCTTGGTGGGTGGCCGCCGGGTCAAAATGGTCGCCACCTTGATTTACGACGAGTACTTGCACGAACTCAACTGGCCCTTGGGCGCCGCCATTGCCTTGATTTTGCTGGTGGTCAATTTGCTGGTCATGTACGTCACACAAACTTTGGTGGAGGGGCGCTACGCGCGCCGCATGGGATCATGAAAAACGGCCCCCTCGCCCTCCTCTTTCACACATTGGTGCTGGCCTTCATGTTGGCACCACTGGTGGTCATTTGCTTGGTGGCCTTTACGCCAAGCAACACACTGCAAATCCCTTGGGGCAGTTATTCCTTGCGCTGGTTCGCTGCGGTTTTTGCACACAGCGATTTGTTGCAATCGTTTTGGAACAGCTTGGTTCTGGCAGGTTTGGCCGCCACCATTTCGGTGGTGATGACAGTGCCAGCGGCCATCGCCATCACGCGATACAACTTTGTGGGCAAGCAATGGGTACAAGGCCTCTTGATGAGCCCCTTGATTGTTCCGCATTTGGTGCTGGGTGTGGCCATGCTCCGACTGTTCACCCTCATGGGCGCCAAGGGTTCATTTGAATGGCTCACCCTGGCCCACGTGATCATTGTGACGCCCTACGCATTGCGGCTCATGATCACGGCGCTGGTGGGTGCCGAACAAAACGTCGAACAAGCGGCCGCCTCTTTGGGGGCAAGCCGTTGGGTGGTCTTCAAGCGCATCACCTTGCCATTGATGTGGCCCGGCATTGCGGGCGGCTGGATCTTGGCCTTCATCAACAGCTTCGACGAAGTCACCATGTCGGTGTTCATCACATCACCGCAAACCATCACCTTGCCTGTCCGCATGTACATGCTGGCCACCGAATCGATCGACCCCATGATGGCGGCTGTCTCAGCGCTGATCATTGCACTCACTGCCGTGACCATGTTGGCACTGGACCGCTTGTATGGGCTGGACAAAGTGCTGGTCGGTCAAAAATAATCAGCCCCATTGCAAACGGAGATCACACATGGCCCCATGACGAACCACTTGCAAATTCAAGCTTTCATTTTTAAAACCACACCACCTATGACAATTCACTCGCTACGGCGATCAAGGAGAAGACAATGAACATTCAAAAAATCGGATTGCTCAGCGCTGCATTGCTGACGGCGTTCGGCGCCAGTGCGCAAGTTAAAACGCTTTACATCGGCATGAATGGCGGCACAACCGAGCAAGCCTATGTGAAACACGTATTTCCAGAGTTTGAGAAAAAATTCAATGCCAAAGTGGTGGTGGTGCCCGGCACTTCTTCCGACATTCTGGCCAAAGTTCAAGCCAGCAAAGAAAAGCCACCTGTGCATGTGATGCATTTGGACGACGGCGTCATGATGCGCGCTATTCGAATGGGGCTTTGCCAAAAACTGGCCGATACCCCTGTGTTGAAAGATTTGTATGCCACAGCCATCATGGCTGGCGGCATGGCAGCAGGCGTCAGCGTGACCACCACTGGCATTGGCTACAACAAGAAAATGTTCGATGAAAAGAAATGGCCTGCGCCAACATCTTGGATGGATTTTGCAGATGCCAAATACAAAGGCAAAGTTGTCTTTCAATCTGCGCCCTCCAGCAGCTATGGTTTGCACGGCTTCTTGATGATCAACCGCGCCATGGGCGGCAATGAAAAAAATGTCGAGCCAGGTTTTACCAAATGGGCTAGCACCGTGGGCCCCAATGTTCTCGAGTACATCCCAAGTTCTGCCAAACTCAGCGAGATGGTGCAAACTGGCGATGCGGCCATTTTCCCGTTGACACCTACCGCTGTTGATGGACTCAAGGCCAAGGGCATTCCCATGGAGTATGCACAGCCCAAAGAAGGCTCTGTTGTGTTGATGGTTGGCCAGTGCGTCACAGCCAACAACGACGCTCCAGAGTTGGCCCAAAAACTGTCGGAGTTCATGTTGCAACCCTTTGCGCAAGCCGCCATGATGGAACATGCAACCCAAATTCCAACCAACCCCAAAACACAACTCACGTCTGCGCCGGCCATTCAAATGATGGACCAGTTCCGTGGCTACATGAAAAATGCAGTGGCATTGGATTGGGACACCATCAACACAGTTCGTCCTGAATGGAACAGCCGCTGGAGCCGAACCATCGAGAAGTAATCTGCAAGGTGCCGGCCAGTCATGCCGGCCTTGAATGCATCGAACCCTTGGGCAACTGGGGGTTCGATTTTTTGATGTGGGACCTCTATCGTTGCAATTGAACAGCCAGCAAAGTGATGTCATCACGCCGCAAGCCCTCCCCTTGCCAAGTCTGCAAATTGTTTTGCAGTGCTTGCATGTTGAAGGCAAGAGAATGGGCACGGTTTTCACGCAACAATTGCAACAAGCGTTGGAACCCAAAAGCCCTGCGCCGGTCTGAACTGTGGTCATGCCCCACTTGGTCGACATAGCCGTCGGTGGTGATCAAAAATCTGTCACCCGAATTGAAATGCAACGTGTGCTCGGTCAGGTGCTCAGGATCAGAACCGCGGTAACCCAAGCCCACAGCATCGGCCACGATTCTTTGAACCTCGCCACCCTGAGGCATCCAGATCAAGTCGATGTTGGCACCGGCAAACAGCAGCGTGCCCGCCTGCCGATCCACCTGCACAAATGCGGCATCACAGCCATCGTTTTGCAGTGAACTCTGCGCCATGGGCACTTGGTCTTGATTGAGACCCCGACGCAACGCTTGGCTGAGTTGCAACAGCCCCTTGGCTGGTGAAAGATGGGGATCGTTACCGTAAATTCGTTCGAGGGCCGTGCTGGCCAACAAGGCTAGCATGGCGCCTGGCACCCCGTGGCCAGAGCAATCTGCCACGCACACCGTGAACTTGTCTTGCTGGCTTGAATGGCTGATCCACCAGAGGTCGCCACCAATGGTGTCGCGAGGTTCCCAGTGCACAGCAATGTCTTCGAAGCGATTCTCCAAACGAATGGGTCTTGGCAACTGGGCTTGCTGCAACAAACTGGCATAGCGAATAGAGTCTAAGACCAAGCGGTGCGAAGACTCCAATTCGTCCATGGCCTTGCGTGCCAAACGCCGCTGCGATTCCGCATCGGCCAGCACTTTGCCCATGAGGGCCTCACGCGC
>RFVJ01000113.1 GCA_009928125.1 Betaproteobacteria bacterium | reverse complement strand
TTCAAACGTGAAGAGGTTTCAATGATGGTGGGGCAAGCCTTGCCACCAAACAATAAACTGGTGGTATCGCTCTTAGGATCGCAACCAATCAGCAAAACTTTTTTGCCTTGCTGCGCCATCATGTAACTGAGGTTCGCCAGTGTGAAGCTCTTGCCAATGCCGCCCTTGCCATAGATGGCAATGATCTGCGTTTCTTTGGTCACCTCTTTGGTGCTGATGGGCTCTAGAGGCTCTGCGGCCTCGCTGCGGAGTCGGTCAACAAATTGAACGGTGTGCTCGGTGGTAGTTTGTGTGTTCATGCGTGTGCGCTCCAATCAAGGACCATCTTGAGACAAGAAACATCACCGAACGCGGTCTCATACGCAACGGTGGCAGAGTTGGAGGTTTGGACGTGAGTGACCAAACCTTTGAGTGACAGTTGTCCGCTGTTCACCAATTCATTGACAGCCAATAAATCGGGACGCTTCCATTCGGCCGCTACACGAATGCGTGCTTCACGCATGAACGCGGGCGCGTAGGCAAATTGCAAGTTATCTTTGTAAAAACCTGCCAGCACCACTTCACCACCGGGACGAATTCTTTGAATGAGTTTGTCGAGCAATGACGAATCACCACTGACGTCATAAATGGCCTGATAGCCTTTGTGATCATCGTCTTGTGGCTGAACCACCTTGTAGCCCTCTGCACCTTTTGCGCGCTCAGCGTTGGTTTCCCAAACGGTGGGCGGTGGAAAGCCGGCAGCCACGGTGAGGCGTGCTAGCAAACGGCCCATGACGCCATGTCCGATGATCAAATCGGGTGGGTTGTAGGGTTCTTGATGACCTCCACCCGAAACAGCGTGGTAAGCCGTCGCAGCCAGTGCAAACAGCACAGCATCGCTGCCGAGGTCGTTGGCGACAGGCAGTATCTTTTGATCAGAAACCACCAAACGCGATGCAGCACCGCCAAACAAACTGCGAACACCTGTGAAGCAATTGGCACCTGGAACAAAAACGGTTTGCCCCTCTTTGAGCTTGGCGCCCAAGGGCGCTCGCACCACCTGACCCACGGTTTCATAGCCTGGCACAAGGGGGTAACCCATGCCTGGAAATGGCGGCATGCTGCCATCCCACAACATGCGTTCTGTGCCCGTGCTGATGCCGCTGTATTGCACAGCCACCTCCACTTGACCTTCTTGCAAAGAGGGCAAATCCAAGGCTTGAAGCGACAATTGTTTGGGGTTGTCGAAGACGACTGCAGTGGCTTTCATATCTGTATTCTTTGCGTTACATCAAACTGTGTCAAATCTTGTTTACATATAATGATGAAGATTAGGGTAAACACTTAGACTTTCTGCCCACAATGAGCTGCGCATGGATGGGCATGGCGTTGGGCAAGTGCTCAATCTGGCCAAATCCGGCTTCTGCCATCAAATGCATCAGCTCTTCTGGAGTGCGAAGGCGTCCCGCCCCCATGGCCAGCAGGTAAAAGTGGAAATACGCATCCGACTGGGCAGGGCCGGCATAAGACTCCGACAAGGCTTGCGCCATGGGTTCTGCCAACAACAGAACCCCACCCCATGGAAGGGCCGCATGAATTTTTTGCAGCAACTGACGCACCACGTCATCTGGATGATCGTGAGCCACGCGCACCAGCGTGATCAAATCGGCCCCAGTGGGTAAATCGTCATGCAAAAAACTGCCCGGGTGAAAACTCATCCGATCGCTCAAGCCACGTTGTTGTACGCTGGCTTTGGCCAGTTCCAACACAGGCGGTAAGTCAAACAATTTGACTTTCAAGTGAGGCGCATGCACTGCCATTTCAGAAGCGAATCGGCCCTTACCCGCGCCGACGTCCAAGACGCATTGGTGTTCATCAAAGAAATAGCTGGACAAAATTTCTTCGATGACAAAACCCTGGGAGGCTGCCATCAAATCGGAGTACCGGCTGAACTTGTCTTGAGGCTCACGCGTGGCGGCATGCGCATCATGCGCATAGGGCCAATAGGCCGCCATGTCGCCTTGCCAAGCGTTCTTCAAAAAGCCCACCGGGTCTTGCATGTCGGCGTACAGCAAATGGTTGTGCTCAATCATGGCAGCAATGCCATCGTGCGTTACCAAGGGCACACCCAAGGGGCCTAAACCAAAACGAGCGCCACTTCTGCACTCCAACAAATCCAGCGAGACCGCCGATAACAGCAGGCGCTGCAACACCGGCGCAGGCATGTTGACGCGGGTTGCAATGTGGTGCAAATCGGCCGGTGCTTGGTGCAACATTTTGAACAGGTCCAGTCGAATGCAAGCCAGCATCACCTGGGTGTGCACAAAGCCGGCCATCAAATCAAACAGTTTTTGCGTACGGCGGCGCGTCACCCAGCGCGTGAGCGGATTGGTGAGTGAAAAACTGTAAAGGCGGGGACTGGCATAAAGACGCTCCAGCCATGCCAAAAAACGATCGTGCCAAGCGTCGGCCCCGTGTCCGGAGGCAGGCACACTGGCCAAGTCAAGTTTGTGGTTCACGCCCATTTCACCGCCTTGACCAGGGCCGCTTGCTTGCGGTAGTCCTCACACATCGACTTGGGGACCAATCGCTCTGATTCACGCAGCACCAATTGCTTCAACATGTCGCGGCAATTGCAATCTGGTATGGACTCACCTGCTTTGGCAATCAGGCCATCGAAATGATGGATGGCACCTTCCAAGCCCAAAGCTTGTGCCGAACTGGGCCTGGCATTCAGGACATCCTGACCTGCGGGTTTGCCTAAACTGGCCACATCGCCCAGCACATCGCGAATGTCATCGGCCACTTGATAGGCCTCACCCAAATAAGCACCCAGCGGTGCCCATGGCGCATGCGCTTGACCACTGGCAATGGCGCCTGCACAGGTTGCAGATACAAACAAGGCGCCCGTTTTAGCGCGTTGATACTGACCCAAATCGGCCGTGGTTTCACACTCCCAAGCTTGCCCCGCCACAATGCCATTGGGCAAACCCACACCCTTGGACAGGTTGTCCATCAGTTCAATCAGACGGTCCGGATAGGGTCGGCCCGCTTGAAGCAACGCTTGGTAAGCCATCACGATCAGTCCATCCCCTGTCAACAAGGCCAAGGGCTCTGAGAAAGCCTTGTGGACCGTGGGTTGCCCCCTGCGGAAATCGGCGTTGTCAAAGGTGGGCATGTCGTCATGCACAAGGGATGCACAGTGCATGAACTCCAAGGCCACAGCGGCTGCATTGGTCAACTCGGGCGCATCGTCACCACAGGCTGTCGCAACAGCCATGCAGAGTTGCGGGCGAATCCGCGCGCCACCTGAAAACACCGCATGTTTCATGGCCGCTTGAAGCCGTTGGGGTGCTCCATTGCCTGCAGCCGCGTCGAAATGCAATTTCAGCGCCGCTTCTGCTCTTGTTAATAGACTCATGACACCCCCAGGAACCGTCAACGAAAAGTGACAGAATTAGATGTCAATATAGTAATACATTGATAAATGTCAATAGATATTGACACTGAGTCTGTTTTCGGCCGATTTAAGGCCAAATCACGGGGTGAATATCCCTTAGGGAGCGCTATGCATGAACGTTTACTGTCTTGTTTGCCCATCGACGATGCGCAACGCTTTGTGCTGCACAACGAAATTCACACGCGCCCTTCTGCAACTTTCAAGCTACCCGCACTGATTGTTTATGTGGCCGTCCTGAATGCAGGGGTGAGCATTTCAGATGAATGCCAACATCTCAGGGGATTGCCGGGGCACGAAGGCTTGGACTTGAGCCAAATGAAGGGCAACTTTTTACAACTGCAAAGTGAACAGTTCAAAATCATTTGGGAGCGCCACACCGAATTCACCCGTTACACCATTGTTCAGGCATTGCCCGCGCACGCGCATTGGGGCAGCACCTTGCCCGATCTGGCCACCCACGTTGCGACGGGCATGGCGTGGTTGCAAGGCATCCCTGGAAAAACCATCACTGCCATTCACTTGGCCATGCTGAACGAAGGCATGGACGATCCCGATGCCATCTACAAATCCAACACACCTGATCACCAACTTGCGCATTGGCGCGGATGGCTTTGAAAGAATATTGGTGATGGCAGCGCCCGGCACCTCCGAGAACAGGGCCGGCCGTATTGCGCAGCGATTGTTAGAACTGGAAACCTATCGCATGATGTCTTTGCTGAGCTTGCCTGTGGCCAAGCGGCTGGCAAGCAAGTTGGCGACCACCGAAGCACAATTGGTTGAAATCACCGCTCGCCTGGAAACCCATACGGTCAGCGACGAGGTGTTGCTCGGTGATTTGGCGAGTTTGGCAGCCCAAGTCGAAAGCACCACCGCTGAACACAGTTACCGGTTCTCGGCAGCGCGCGCCTACGATGCCATAGTGAAAGAACGCATTTCTGAAATGCGTGAAAGACCCTTGTCTGGCATTCAAACGGTGGGCGAGTTCATGCAACGACGTTTGGCACCGGCCATGGCCACTGTGAATGCCACCTCAGAACGTTTGGCCGCTTTGGCGCAACGTGTTTCACGCGCCAGCGCATTGCTTCGAACACGGGTTGAGATTGCGGCCGAAGCACAAAACCAGCAGCTGCTGGAGAAACTCACACGCGGACAAGCGCTGCAACTCAGACTGCAATCCACGGTGGAGGGCCTATCGATTGCGGCCATCACCTACTACGTTGTCAGCCTTTGCCTTTACTTGGGCAAAGCACTGAAAGCAGCTGGCTTGAACATCAACCCTGAAATGCTGGCTGGATTCAGCACCCCCTTGGTTTTGCTGGTGTGTTGGCGAATGATCCAACACATTCACCGAAGCTTGAGAGAACTTTGAGATTGAAACCATGGACACGCAAGTCGTCAGAAATTACTTAACTTCTTTGCAAAGCAACATCACCACGCGCATTGCTGAATTGGATGGGGGTTGTTTTTGGCATGGACCTGACACCCTACTATGGCTTTGAAGAAGACGCTGTGCATTTTCACCAAACATGCAAAGACGCATTGACCCCACATGGTGCACATTTGTACCCTCGCTTCAAAGCTTGGTGTGATGATTATTTTTGCTTGAAACACCGCAACGAACAACGCGGCATTGGGGGCGTTTTCTTTGACGATTTCTCAGAATTTGGCAGCGAAAAAAGCTTTGAAGTCTTGAAAAGTGTGGGCGATGCTTTTTTAAATGCCTACATGCCCATCGTTGAAAGACGAAAAGACACACCCTACGGTGAAAGGGAGCGCGCGCACCAGCTTTACCGACGCGGCCGCTACGTTGAATTCAATTTGGTTTGGGACCGTGGCACACACTTTGGTTTGCAATCCGGTGGTCGCACGGAATCCATTTTGCTGTCCATGCCACCCTTGGTGAGTTGGTCTTATCAGCACCAAGCACCCGCTGGCTCACCCGAACACGACTTGATGCAAAACTTCATCGTGAAACGCGATTGGGTTTGACCTACTACCGCTCAACTTGAGATGACATCCACACCATGACAACATCCTTTCCAGCTCACCGTCCCCGCCGTTTGCGCCGTACAGACTTTAGCCGCCGTCTGGTGCGCGAGCATGCACTCAGTGTCAACGATCTCATCTACCCGGTGTTTGTGCTTGAAGGTGAAAACCGACGCGAGTCTGTCAAATCCATGCCAGGCGTCGATCGCGTCAGTTTGGATTTGCTTTTGCATGTGGCCGAAGAGTGCGTTGAATTGGGCATCCCAGTGATGGCGCTTTTTCCAGTCATCAGCGCACACCTTAAAACGCCCGATGGCATCGAGGCGACCAATCCCCATGGCTTGGTGCCGCATGTGGTGGCCACTTTGAAAAAACACTTTCCCACACTGGGCATCATGACAGACGTTGCACTCGACCCGTACACCAGCCACGGGCAAGATGGCCTACTGGACGATGCGGGTTACATCTTGAATGATGCGACTGTTAAGGTGCTTACACAGCAAGCCTTGGCACAAGCGCAAGCAGGTGTTGACATGGTGGCGCCCAGTGACATGATGGACGGCCGCATTGGCGCCATTCGCGCAGCACTGGAGTCGCAAGGTCACATCAACACGCAAATCATGGCCTACAGCGCCAAATACGCCAGCGCCTTTTACGGACCGTTCCGCGACGCTGTGGGTTCTGCTGCCAATCTGGGCAAGAGCGATAAGAAAACCTACCAAATGGATCCCGGCAATTCAGACGAAGCGTTGCGCGAAGTGGCACTGGACATTGCAGAAGGCGCCGACATGGTGATGGTCAAACCGGGCATGCCGTATCTCGACATCGTGCGTCGTGTCAAGGAAGAGTTCAAGGTACCGACTTTTGCTTATCAAGTTTCTGGCGAATACGCCATGCTCAAAGCGGCTGCGCAAAATGGATGGCTCGATCATGACGCCGTGATGATGGAAAGCTTGCTGGCATTCAAGCGTGCGGGCGCTGATGGCATCTTGACTTACTTTGCCATCGATGCTGCCAAACACATCAAGTCTTCTAACTGAATCGCAAAGCATTTCTTTATGACATCGACCATCACCATCGCAACCCGTGAGAGCCGCTTGGCTTTGTGGCAAGCACATCATGTGAAGCAATTGCTGGAAGCCCAAGGTCATCCAGTGACATTGCTGGGCATGACCACCCTCGGCGATCAGATATTGGATCAACCTTTGAGCAAAGTGGGTGGCAAAGGCTTGTTCATCAAAGAACTGGAAGTAGCCCTGGCAGATGGTTCGGCTCACATCGCAGTGCACTCCTTGAAAGATGTGCCCATGGATTTGCCCCAAGGCTTTGCACTGGCCTGCATCTTAGAGCGTGAAGATCCGCGCGACGCATGGGTCTCACCCCATTTTGATTCGCTTGAGAGCTTGCCTCAAGGCGCAGTTGTAGGCACCTCCAGTTTGCGCAGAACCGTGCTGCTCCATGCCCTGCGGCCCGATTTGAAAATTGAGCCACTTCGCGGCAACTTGGACACACGCTTGCGCAAACTCGACGAGGGTCAATATGCCGGCATTGTGTTGGCCACTGCGGGACTTAAACGCCTGGGACTGGCTGAGCGCATTCGTCACAGCTTTGATTTAGACCGCATGATGCCTGCCGCGGGACAAGGTGCGATTGGCATTGAAATTTGTGACGATCGCCCCGACTTGGCAGCGCTGTTGGCGCCCTTGAATGATGTACCCACCGCTGTCAGGGTGTATGCAGAGCGTGGCGTCAGCCGAACCATGGGCGGCAGTTGCTCCATGCCATTGGCAGCACACGCCACACTTGCGCATGGGATCTTGGCCATCAGCGCTGCGTGGGGCGATCCCAACAACAGCCATGCGCCTTTGATACAAGCCAAAGATCAATGCGAAATCGACGTGAGCCACCCCACAGCACTTCAACAGGCCAGTGACTTGGGCATCAGGGTTGCAAATCAACTGATCCAAAAAG
>RFVJ01000112.1 GCA_009928125.1 Betaproteobacteria bacterium | reverse complement strand
TACCGTCGATTGGGATTTCAAGCCCATGGCGACATCTTTCAAGACGCCGGCATCGATCACATTGAAATGAGTTTGAAGCTCGCTTAAATGTCTTCAAGCAAAGGGTAGGGCAAAGCACTGAGATGCAATTCAGGCCCCTCTGGATGGCCCAAGTGCAAGGCTTGTGACACCGCATTGATTTGCATCGACACCATGCCCCACCACTTGGCGGTGTCTGGGTGGGTCGTGCTGTCAATTTCGGCAACACTGGCCACCGTACCGCATGCTTGGTCGAGGTCATCGGCGGAGAAAATCTCTTGGCCAACTTGCATGGGTGAATGGCAAGACACAATGAAAGCACGTCGTTTCAAGGTGCCTCGAAACTGGCTTCTGGCCACCACTTCTTGTCCTGGGTAGCAACCTTTTTTAAAACTCACGCCTTCGACCGATTCGTAATTCAGCATCTGTGGCACAAAGGCTTCGGAAGTGGCTGTTTGAACCCTGCTGATGCCGGACAAAACTTCTGCCAATCGCCATTCGTTTTCAGTTGCGGACGGCAACGACTGGTCTGTTAACGCGTGAGAAGAGGGCGCGTCTTTCAATCCAATCCACATCAGGCGTGAAATGGACAATCCAGAATTTTTGGCACTGTGCAATTTGATGAAATGGCCTTCGCCCTCCTGCAAGGTTCGCCATGGCACTTCAGATTGCAATGCGGGGCAGGCTTGATCAGCCGTCGTTCCCAAGAGGCCCCGTATGTCATATTGGGCGGTGACATCCGTGAGCTTGAGCTTGGCGCGCATCACAAACATGGACAAGCGCTTGAGGGTGCTGGGCAACAAGTCTTGATGACATGCCAACAGGTACTTTTCTGCGCTGTGCTTGAGCACTACAAAACTGGCCATCAAACGTCCCTTGGCAGAGCAATAACCAGCAAATCGCGCTTGTCCCACTGGCAAGAGCAAGACATCGTTGGTCAATTGACCTTGCAAAAAGCTGCCCGCATCAGGCCCCTCGGCCAAAATGAGACCCCAATGTTGAGGGGCCAAGATGCCGGAGGGTGAGAATTTCAAATCAGGTTCAATCAGGTCCATGCCTGAATTATGATCTCCTCTGAAAAACCCAAAGGATCCAAGGTTTGAGTCGACCTGCTGCAAAAGCCAAAAAAAGTAAAAATTCACGAAAAAAACGTTCGTGGGGTGCTTTTCTGACCCTGTTTGCATTGTTGGTCTTGGTTGTTCTGGCCGCTTCGGTGTATTGGCTTCAAAGTCCGATGGGTTTCAAGCCCTCAGAATTGAAAGCGTCCCCCAGTGTTCAAGTTCTTGACTTGGCCATCGAACCCGGGACATCTCCCAAAGGCGTCGCGCAAGCCATTGCCGATGCCGGGGCCGATGTGTCGCCAGAATTGTTGCGGTTTTGGTTCAGAGTCTCAGGACAAGATCGGGCCATCAAAGCGGGCAGTTATGAAATCACCCCTGAAATGTCACCGCGTGTGGTGCTCAACATGTTGGTGCGTGGAGAAGAAACTCTCAGAACGATCACGCTGGTTGAAGGTTGGACCTTCAAGCAATTCAAACAGGCTTTGGCCAAGTCCGACAATTTAAAGGTCAGCACGCAAGGCATGACCGATGCGGAGATCATGACGCTGTTGGGTCGTCCCAATCTCCATCCAGAAGGTCGTTTTTACCCTGACACCTATACCTATGCCAAGGGTTCCACCGATGTGGCACTCATGCAAAGGGCGCTCAAAGCCATGGACCGTCATTTGGACAAAGTCTGGAATCAAAGGAAAAGCAATTTGCCCATCACCCACCCCGATGAATTGCTGATTCTGGCCAGCATCATTGAAAAAGAAACGGGCCGCGCCAACGATCGCCCGCTGATTTCTGCAGTGTTTCACAACCGACTCAAAATGGGCATGCGTTTGCAAACAGACCCCACCGTCATTTACGGTATGGGCGATGCGTTTGACGGCAATTTAAGGCGTGTCGATTTGCGCACCGACACACCTTACAACACCTACACACGAGGCGGCTTGCCCCCCACGCCCATTGCCATGCCGGGCAAGGCGGCGTTGCTGGCAGCCATCGATCCCGCGCCTTCCAACGCCCTTTATTTTGTGGCCAAAGGCGACGGCAGCAGTCACTTCAGTCAATCGCTGAACGAGCACAATAACGCAGTCAACAAATACCAACGTGGTTTATCCAAACAGGGACAATGATCTATGAAGTCGGCCTGGTTCATCAGTTTTGAGGGCATCGACGGTGCTGGAAAATCAACCCACATTGAGGGTTTGGCGCAGTGGTTCAAAAGCCGTGGTCATGTGGTGACCCTCACCCGCGAACCTGGCGGTACACCCTTGGCTGAAAAGTTTCGTGAGTTGGCCCTGCACGAAAGCATGGACCCCTTAACGGAAGCTTTGGTCATGTTTGCAGCCAGACGCGAGCACTTGGTTCAAGTGATTGAGCCTGCATTGGCGAGGGGTGAAGTGGTTTTATGTGATCGTTTTACAGATGCCACCTTTGCCTACCAAGGTGGTGGTCGTGGCTTTGATTGGAACGTTCTGAAAGCGCTTGAGCAAATGGTGCAAAACGTGCCTGCAGCAACACTTCGCCAACCGGACCTCACCATTTGGTTTGATTTAGACCCAGCCGTCGCTGCACAACGTTTGAGCACAGCGCGTGTGCCCGACAAGTTTGAATCGCAACCTCAGTCATTTTTCCAAGCCGTCCGTGACGGTTACGCCAAACGCATGCAGGAATCGCCCTCGCGTTTTGCGCAAATTGCAGCCGATCAGTCGCGTGAAGGCGTCTGGTCAGAGGTCTTGAAGGCCATTGAATTGGCATACTCAAAATGAGCGCAACGGCACCCTGGATTCAAAGGCAAAGCTTGGCCTTGTTGTCGCAGCAAGGTCATGCTTGGCTGTTGCAAGGACCGTCTGGATTGGGTCAATACGAGCTGGCCACCTCGATGGTCAGTGCTTGGTTGTGTGAGTCAGACACGGCACTGTCTGCAGGTGCTTGTGGGCATTGCAGCAGTTGTCATGCTTTGCGTGTGCACACCCATGCCGACTTGATGGTGCTGATGCCAGAAACCATTCTGTTAGAACTGGGTTGGCCTCTGAGCGAAAAAGCCCAATCTGAAATTGACAACAAAACGCGCAAACCCAGCAAGGAAATTCGCATCGATGCGATGCGGGATGCCATCGAGTTTTCACAGCGAACGAATGCCCGTGGCAGAGGCAAGGCTGTCCTGGTGTTTCCAGCAGAGCGCATGAACCATGTCACGGCCAATGCGCTGCTGAAAACCTTGGAAGAGCCACCAGGCGATGTGAAATTCGTGTTGGCCACGGAGGCTGCTCACCAGTTGCTTCCCACCATTCGCAGCCGGTGCTTGATTCATACCATGGCATGGCCTTCTGATGCCGAAGCAGTTCAATGGTTGGAAACCCAATCATTCGCCAAGGATGAGGCCATGGTTTTGCTCAAAGCGGCCGGTGGTCGACCTGACGAAGTTCTGAAGCAACGCCAAAGTGGTCAGACCCTGCAATGGTGGTCAACATTTCCCAAGGCCATGTTGT
This sequence comes from Betaproteobacteria bacterium, assembly GCA_009928125.1. Lineage (GTDB taxonomy): Bacteria > Pseudomonadota > Gammaproteobacteria > Burkholderiales > Burkholderiaceae_C > Limnohabitans_A. The sequence goes on along the minus strand of RFVJ01000112.1, from coordinate 3,840 downwards.
CGGGTGATGTCAGCCATTGCGCCGACTTGCCAGCTTCTGAAGTCATCGATGCACTTCAAAAACTGTGTCACGATTTGACGATGCAACAAGCGCAAGCCCCATTGCGTTATTTCAGTGAAGCCGATCTTCCCAAGCTGAAGGTTTCGCCGGCGCAACTCACGGCTTGGTTCAAGCGTTTGTCGCAGGCTGCCAAAACGGCTGAGCATCCTTTCAACGCGGGCTTGATGCTAGAAGCTCTTTGTGCTGAAGCACGTGAAGTGCTGAACAGTTCCTCTTAGATGTACACCGATTCTCATTGCCATTTGTCGTTTCCTGAGCTTGTGACTCAGTTGCCTGACATTCGTCGAAAAATGCACGAAGCCAAAGTGACACGTGCCTTGTGCATTTGCACCACGATGGAAGAGTTTGACAACGTGCATGCGCTGGCCACAAGCTACGACAATTTTTGGAGCACCGTGGGTGTTCACCCAGACAACGAGGACATCTACGAACCTTCAGTCGCTGATTTGGTTCAAAAAGCCAATTTGCCACGCGTGGTGGCGGTCGGCGAAACCGGTTTGGACTATTACCAAATGGAAGAGCGCAAAGGTGGCCGCACCATCCAGGACATGGCATGGCAGAGAGAGCGGTTTCGAACCCATATTCGAGCTGCACGAGCTGTCAATTTGCCCATGGTGATCCACACCCGTGCCTCTTCAGACGATACCTTGCGCATTCTGAAAGAAGAGGGCGAAGTAGGGGACGCCAGCAGTGCAGGGGGTGTCTTTCACTGTTTTACAGAAACAATGGCCGTGGCCAAAGCCGCTCTAGATTTGGGCTTTTACATCTCTTTTTCTGGCATTTTGACTTTCAAAACAGCCCAAGAGCTGCGTGACGTTGCAGCCTGGATGCCTTTGGATCGCATGCTGATTGAAACGGACAGCCCTTATTTGGCACCCGTACCGTTCAGAGGGAAAACCAACAACCCTTCTTATGTGCCATTTGTGGCCAACATGCTGGCTGAGTTGCGCGGCATGTCGGCTGAAGCAATGGGCGAGTTGACCAGTCAAAATTTCGATCGTCTATTTGCCAAAGTTCATGCGCCGTCATGACCCTTTTTAAACTGAGATTTAACTTTAACTAAATGATTAAGCGTATTGTTTTTATTATATTTATTTCATTTAATTGCTTGTCGTTTGCAGGTTCTTACGAAGACTTTTTCATCGCCCTTCAAAATGACCAAGTTAAAGTCATTTCTAGCTTATTGAGCCGAGGATTTGACCCCAATACGGTCAATTTGAAAGCAGAATCCGCCCTGCACAATGCTTTGAATGTGGGTGCATTGGCCAGTGCTGAGGTTTTGGTGCGCCATCCCAAGACCCAAGTCAATGTTCGCAATGCCCATGGTGAAACGGCCTTGATGTTGGCTTGCCTCAAAGGGCATGTGCCATTGGTCAAGTTGTTGATTTCCCGAAACGCTGACAAAAGTGAATCAGATGGCTTTTGCACAAAATGCGCATCCCTCACTTAGAAAGCCCCTTTCAGAGCCTTCCATCAGTCAAGGCGTTAACCGAAGCACTTGGGTTGGACCCGAAGTCGACATCCTCAATGGACGGTATTTCACTTGGCCCCATTCGTCTTTCATGTCCTGATAGCGTGAAGAAAACGGATGGCCACTTTGGCCCGTCTGGTAGATGAATCCCGATTCATCCAAATTGGCCAAATCGTAGACAGCACGCATGGATGCGGCATGCCGTGTGGCAAATGGCATGGTGGCGCTATGGGTCCAGTACTGTCCTACATTGACCGTGAAGCCATCGCCTCCACTGGGGCCCACAACGTCAAAGAACCCCGCTAAAGCTTTGACGTTGCCAAAGGGTCTGTGCGAACTGAGCGCTGGGTGCGCGCGTCCCCAGTTCCAGGCTGAAACCTTGTCACCTTGCATGCTGACAATTTTGTCCAGTGCTGAATCCAGCGCTTTGTTCATCAAGGCCTGACAACCGGTCACGCCACACCAAGACGCATCTTGGGTTGCCAAAATGCCTTCTATGGCTGGACGAAATGAGCGTTTACCAAACAATGCCTTGAATCGCGTCTCGCCCAGTTTGGGCATCAGGATGGCGCGCGTGACCTCGTCAATCCAAACCGCGTAAATCAAAGCGCCTGCAGAATCACGAGACATGTCTCCTTTGAAGGACTTGAGCAATGGCAAGGCTTCTGGCGCCTTGGCATGTTGAGAAGACAAAGATTGAAGGTAGGGTAACAAGCGTTCAGCTGCCAATGAATGCACATCCGCCTGAATGGTTTTCATTGTGTTGGCATCCAACTTTGTGCCTGATGACAAGAGCTGTGCAATGCGATCAAAACGCTCAGGACCCGTCCAATCGTTGGTTAAGAATTGAGAATAGCCAGGCGGCAAAATCTTTTGATTGGCTGTTGCATGCCATCCCTGTTTTTCAATGTCGACTTGAGAAACTTCGGGGGTTTGATCGTACGGAATCCATGATTGCCAATCGTATTGCGCAAGCCATCCTGGGGCCGGTAGCATGCCTTTCAAGTCATTGTTGGGGGCACGCACTGGCATTTTGCCTGCGACTTTGAACAGCACTTTGCCACTTGAATCCGCCATCACCACATTTTGCATGGGTGAGTGATTTTGTGAGAATGCTTGACGCAATTCAGCAACCGAGTTTGCAAAGTTGGCGTCCATGCCTGCGACGATGGTTTGGTTGTCAGGGTCCAATGCCGACCAGCGAATGGCCATGGCATATTTGTCTTTGTTCAAAAATTGGGCGTAGGCCGGTTGCACATCAGAGATCACGGGCCCATGGCGGGTGGTCCTGACTTGAATGGCCACATCGCCCTGCCCTTTGACTTTGATGACCTCTTTGCGTGTTTCAAAAGCTTGCTGACCCGAAGGGGTTCGATAGCTGTCTTTGCCTTCCAGTGCTTCTAAGAACAAATCCTGGACGTCGGGTCCTGTGTTGGTAAAACCCCATGCGGCTTTTTGTGTCCGGCCCAAAACAACAAAGGGCAAACCTGGCAAGGTGGCACCGACCACATTCAACGCGCCGTGCGTTTGACCATCAGGCAATTTGCCTGCGGGTGCATGCAAACCTGCAAAATACCAAACGGCAGGCGCACTTAAACCCAGATGGGGGTCATTGGCGAGCAATGGCAAGCCAGACTGCGTGTTGCTGCCTGGTACGACCCAGTTGTTACTGCCTTTGCCTTCCAAGACCCCAATGTCAAGGGTGCTGGAGGCCAACAGATGTGGCTGGTTCGATGCAGCGGCCTTGGCAGAAGAAGGCTTGGCATACACGCCCAAATTTTGATAAAGCGCAGCGCCTGCTTGAACGCCTTGCGCATAAGCTTCAAGGGCCTTTTGTGTGTTCAAAGGCAGCTTGTCAAATTGGGCTTGAGCGGCTTGGATGATCCCCAGAGTGCGCATCAACTTGTCAGTTTCCAAGCTGGGCTCGCCTAGCCACTCAGACAATTCTCCATGCATCACTTGGCGATTGAAGGCCAATTGCCAACCGCGTTCTTGTGCGTGAACATAGCCGATGGCGCGCCATGCATCAACAGGATTCTGAGCATGGATGTGCGTGACGTCAGAAGCATCACGTTGGATCTCCACGCCCGCCGATAAGCCGTTCAGTTGGGCTTGGCCAGTTAACGGGGCCAAGGATTGAAGGACATAGACTTGGAATGCACCAAAGCCCACGAGTACCAACAAGACAATGGCCAAAAGCGACCGCAAAAGCCAACGGCTCCACCGAACATGTTGCGCCATCAGATGTGTCCCCAAACCAAGAAGGCATCGCGACCTTCTGTGGCCAAATCAACTTTGGCACCAATGGG
>RFVJ01000111.1 GCA_009928125.1 Betaproteobacteria bacterium | reverse complement strand
ATAAGCCACCACCGACCCAGCCACAGACACCGCCAATTGCCGTGGTGGCGGAGAACACAGCAATCGCACGCGCGCGTAGATCACGCGGGTAGTAGTCACCCAACATAGAGTGCGTTGCAGGTGGACTGCCAGCTTCGCCAATACCCACGCCCACCCGTGCCAGCATGAGTAAGGTAAAGCTAGACGCTGCACCACAAATGGCGGTGAAGAGGGACCATGCCGCAAAGCAGACGGTGATAAGCCACTTGCGATTGCCACGATCGGCCAGACGTGCCAGTGGAATGGCGACCAACGCTGCCATGACGGCAAAGGCAGCACCACTCAAAAGTCCGACTTGGGTATCAGATAAAAGAAACTCTTTTTTGATGGGCTGCAAAAACATGTAGATCACAACTCGATCCACGTTGTTCATCAGACCTACAGCAGAAAGAGCTGCCAGAACATAGGATCTGTATGCGCCACTCGGTGCACTACCTAATTTTTCGTTCATGACTTCTCCCAAAGAATGGCTTTTTTTTCTGCATACCAGTTCGGAAGATGCTCAGCAACAGCTGACTCGATGCGATTCCGTCTAATTTTCATGGTGGGCGTCAGATAGCCGTTCTCTACGCTCCAAGGTTGCGGTGTGATCACGATCATTCGAAGCCTTTCGTAGCTAGCCAGTTGGTTATTGGTGTCCGTCAGAAGCCGGTTCAGTTCTACTTCAACTTGTCCGCGGCTCGTAGCCTTGTCGATCTTGGTCCGCCATTCAGTGCTTAACACCACCAGGGCATAAGGAGCGGGCTGCCCCACACCACTGACCATGGCTGACTCGATCATGGGATGCGCTTTGAGAAGGTTCTCTATGGGGGCAGGGGCTACGAACTTGCCTTTGGATGTCTTAAAGATTTCCTTAAGGCGACCTGTAATTCGCAGCAGACCGTTGCTTTGAAGTTCACCCTTGTCGCCTGTATGAAAGAAGCCATCGCTGGTAAAGACTTCTGCATTCAGATCAGGGCGCTTGTAATAGCCCAGCATTTGTCCAGGTGACTTGATCAGAATTTCGCCATCATCTCCAATTCGCGCTTCAACCCCCGGCAACGCAATGCCCACGCAACCAGACGCATTGAACTCAGGTGTCGAAGTAAATGAGTAGGCAAAATCTTCGGTCATGCCGTAGCCCTCAAGCAGATTGAGACCCAGTCGCCTATACCACTCGATGAGTTCCGCTGGAATAGGTGCAGAACCACTGGATGCCGAAATAACCTGGTCAAGCCCTAACCCTTGCAAAACCTGGTGCGCCACAACAGAGCCGGACTTCGGGTCGGCGAGCAAGCGGTCCAATGTGTCGGGAGGAATTTTGGCAAATACCGATTGCTGAAAGAGCTGCCAGAGCCGCGGGACCGAAATGAAAGAGTTGGGGCGTGCCCTGTTAAGGTCTTCTAAAAAAGTATCTTGGGTATCACAAAAGTAAATTTGGCCTGTACCATCGACCAGACTTGCACATTCAATCCAAGCACGCTCGAATACATGTGCGAGTGGCAGATAAGACAGCACGCGGCTCTCCACTGCGTTGCCCCAGATCGACTTCAGGTAGGCTACGCTGCGCTCACCCACATCGGTGATACACGCAAAGCTGTGCATCACCCCCTTAGGATGGCCAGTAGAGCCAGATGTGTAGCAAATGAGGGCCAGATCGTTGGGTGCACGCTGAGCTTTTTCAGTCTGCGGCGCAGTGCGGGCGATGATGCTGTCCCAGGTTTCATAGCCTGTGCTTGGTGCTAACGGCAAAGAAATGCATGGCAACACTTCGGGAACGGCAGAACGTTGTTGGTCCCAGTTTTCGAGTTTGCCGATAAACAAAAGGCTGGCTTCGCAGTGATCCAGTACATAGCGAATGGTCTCTGCAGTTTCGGTGGGAAAGATGGCCACAGTTGTACCGCCTGACATCCAGATGGCCAACTCGGCAATGATGAAGTGCGCACAGTTCGTGGAGAGAATGGCAATGCGTGCGCCTGGCTTGAAGCCCTTTGCTTGCAAGTGGGCTGCCATGCGCTGGGCTTGATCAACGACCTGCTGCCAGCTGTAGTCCTTGACCTCACCAAAACCAATGGGCTGAATGAGGTACAGCTTATCGGGCGTTTCTGCCGCGTGGGCATAGACATGGTCAAGAATGAGCTTGGAGGTGGTAGCGCTCATTCAGTCACCCTTGATGCCAGCATTGGCCATGCAGTCATAAGCGCAAGCCAGGATACGTTCAACCCTCGGGCTACCCAGAATTCCACCATCTAGCTTGTTCATGACAAAAGAAACCGTGATGCGTCGCTCCAAATCGATGAAGGTCATGGAGCCGCCATAACCGCCCCAGAAACAGACCTTGGATCCTGCTTTCAGGAATGGCACCAAATGTGTATCCGGTAATGCAAATCCCACCCCCCATGTGATGGGAATGCCCAGTACTCGATCAATACCTTTACTTTGGGGCTCAAATATCCGGTCGATGGTTTTTGGCGAAAGCAGCCTGACACCATCCACAACACCACCATTCGCCAATACGGAAAGGGCGCGAGAAACCGAGTGGGCATTTCCATAGCCGTTAGCAGCACCCATTTCAGCCTGACGATAGGTGTCAGTTAGACGGAATGCCGGGTCGTTCAGTGGGTTTCTGAACGTCTTTCTCTGCACGCTATTGGGAAGGAATAGGATTGAAAGGATGGCTTTCAAGGGAAGCTTGGGTCGGCTCTGCGGCTGCATCTGATCTGCCAAACGATGGTAATTGGCCGGGTCTATTCCCATGTGAAAGTCGGCGCCCAATGGACCAGCAATCTCGCGTGCGAAGAACAAGCTCAACTTTTGACCCGTTATGCGGCGAACAATTTCACCAATCAGATGACCGTGGCAAATCATCTGGTAACCGGATGCTGTGCCGGGCTTCCACCATGGTGCTTGCGCCGCCAACAATGCGGTGCTCTTGTCCCAATCGCAGACATCGGTCATCGTGACAGGCTCTTGCCAACTACAGACGCCTGATGTGTGAGACAGAACATGGCGCACCAGCACGCCGCCTTTTCCTTGTGCTGCAAACTCTGGCCAGTATTTTGCAACTGGAGCGTCTAGGTCGAGCTCCCCCCTGTCCACCAAAATCAACGCGGCCAGCGCGGCCATCATCTTGGTGGTGGAATACACCAACGTCAAAGTATCTTCTGTCCATGGTCTCGTGCGAGCAACATCTGACCATCCTCCCCAAAGATCCACTGCAAATTCACCGTTAATGGTGACCGAAACAGAGGCCCCTAGATCGACGCCTGTTTTCAAGTTACTGGCGAACAGTTGCCTTAGCGGCTCAAATCCGGGGATGCAATCTCCATGAACGACAGTGGAGGAAACATCAGTCATGCTTGCTTCTCCATCAACGAGTTGTGGTCCAACCCATTCCGGGGGTTGGTATCTGAATGTTTCCCATGCTCATAACGCCTGGTTTGAGCGCACCGTTAAAAACTGCTTCAGAGGTGAACTCGGCAAGATTGCGTACCCGCGCTGCTGGAATTCCTGAAGCGTTTAGCAATTCCTCCCATTGCGCAGCGGTGCGAGACTTGAGAGCGCCTGCCAACAGATCATGAAAAGCCTTTGGGTCACGCGCACGAGCAAAGCCCGAGCCAGACTCCAGATGCTGCTCAGCGTCTTTAGCAGTTAGACCCAGTAACGTATAGAGCTTGGTGATCTGCTCGATCGTATTTGCGCCCAACCCGATGTAGCCCTCTTGCGTATCGAAGTATTCCGCCGCGGGACTGCCTGAGTAGCCCACATTCCCAACGCGCCCGGGTGACTTGCCGGTGGCCAAGGCACTCACAGCAAAGGGATACATGAGTTGCAGCGCAGCGCCCCACATGGAAACGTCAACATGTAGGCCTTGACCGGTACGGCTGCGTTCCTGCACGGCCGCTGTAACGGCGAATGCGGCCAGCACACCAGTCATCACATCAATCGCCGGAAACCCTACTTTGATGGGGGGCTCACCTTCGTTACCTGACATCATCGCCATCCCGGTGGCGGCTTGAATGACATGGTCATAAGCACCGCGGTGTTTCCATGGCGCATGGTGGGTACCATAGCCTGAGATTGAGCAGTAAATTAACTGGGGGTTGATCTTCTTAACTTCGGCATATCCCAGGCCTGCACGTTCCAATGCACCAGGCCTAAAGTTGTCAACAAGAACATCACAATTTTTTGCAAGATTCAGCGCTTGTTGACGACCTGCGTCAGATTTAATGTCAATTTCGAAAAATGTTTTGCCTGCATTGAAGGCGGCAAACTGATATGCCCCTTTGTCAGATGCACGCATGACATCGCCGCCACCTGGCTTTTCTACTTTAGTGACTTCAGCTCCCAATTGGGAAAGATACAGGGTGGCAAATGGACCCGCAATGACATGGCTGAAATCAAGCACCCGCAAACCCGAAAGGGGTGACATGCTAAATTTGAATGGCGTATTTTTTGACAAAAATATCTCCTAAGCGATAGGAGACAGTGTCAAGAGAATCAACACGCGCGGCTATGCACTTTCAGAACCGATTAGCCACACCCTTGTTCGGAAATGGAACCTAATCAATTGAGTCGCTGACGCAATTGGCGCGAAAGCATCAGAGTTTTACTGGGTAATTCGCCAAACTTTTCTCTGTAGCGAGCAGCAAATATGCCGAGATTCAGGAAACCCCAATGAATGGCCACATCGGTGACTGTGTTGCCATTTCGATTGGCAATCAAGTCATCGTGGACAGCTTGCAGGCGCAATTCAAGCATGTATTGCAATGGGGAAACGCCCAGATGTTTTTTAAAGCCCCGATCTAAGGCGCGGACACCTATGCCGCATGAGGCCGCGACATCCGATACCGTTGGCAAATCTTGGATGTATGCATGTATGAAATCTCTGGCCAATTTTGTCGAGGCTGGCAACACGGCTTCTTGAATGATGGGAACAGTACCGACGGGCCAATTCATGAGAATCTCGAGCAGCGCTGTTTCTTTGATGCCTCGCTCTAATTGCAGAGCTGCACAATGCGTGTATTTTGGGGTTTGAGAAATTCGTGAAATTGTTCTCAAAAGTGTTAAGGCGGCCGCACTGCCTGCTGGACATGAAATGGCCAAATTTAAATCCATGCCTTCGCAAGCACCGTGTATTGCTTGATAAGCTTGTTTCATGTCCTTGGCCGACACCTCCAACATCAGAGCTTCGTATTCCGAAGAAAGCTGATAATCGGCCGATCCATCCATTTGAACCAATACAGCATCACCTGGATGGGTCTGAATATTTAATCGATTGCCAATGCTGTGCCCACCTAAGTTGTAAATGAATCGCCAAGGTTGATGCCTATCGTCGTTTTGAATCTTAAAGCGAGTCGATACTTCTGTGCTGTATCGAATGGCACTTACCTGCATTTCTGCAAACTCAAACGCTCTTAAGTCTACGTTGAGGTTTGCGCCAAAATTCATTTGCAAATTTGAGGCATACGGCATCGCAAATTGCGACATGAAACTTTCGGTCGCTTTTTGATCACATGTTTGAAAAAGCTGAATGAAACGAGAGCTATGTTCCCATGGCTTGATTCCCAAGCCGGCTTCAGTTGCAGAAACAGCGTCCATTTAAAGCTTTCAAGTTGGCGATTTCAATTGCAATTATGTGGCCGTACTTTTTGAGTGGTACTCATAGATAACCCTAGTTTTCTGATCCAATAAATGGAATACTCTGCTCCAAATTTGGAACAATTTATTTCAAAGAAGTCGCCTCATGCTAAAAAATATGCAGTTATTTGTTGAAGTAGCCAAAGCCAAAAGCTTTCGAAAGGCTGGTGAGCATCTGGGAATACCCAATGCCACGGTTTCCCGCCGTATTTCAGAGCTTGAAAAAGATGTAGGGCTCAGATTGTTCACTCGAACAACCCGGCAGGTCGATTTGACTGATGCAGGCAGAACTTATTTTGAAGATTGCGAACGCATCATCGAAGATGCCCAATTAGCCCATCAGGCTTTGATGGACATCCATACTAAACCCAAAGGCCTGATTCGAATTTCAATGCCAGTTGACTTCAGCAATGTCTTCCTTAGTAAGCTGTTAGTTGACTTTAGTTTGAAGTACCCAGAAATACATTTTGACCTCGACTTAACACCAGCCTCAGCCAATGTGGTGGGTGATGATGTGGATGTTGCAATCAGAATGCGTCAACCCACAGAACAAAATGTGATTGCTAAAAAAATTGCCACGATGGGCGCTGAACTGTATGCCTCGCCTACATACCTCAAGATAAAAGGTACTCCACGTACACCAAAAGATTTGCTCAAGCACACTTGCTTGAGAATGCGCAACGGTCCATGGGTTTTGCAGCGCATCGATGGGAGCAAGCAAGTAGATATACCTGTGGTTGGACAATATGTCGTAAATAACGTTGGTTACTTGCGCAATTTGGCTCTATTGGATCAAGGTATTTTTTTTACAGCTGAAAAAATGATTGCTGCAGAATTGAAATCTCGCGCCCTTGTTCGCGTCTTACCCAATTGGGCAATGCAGGATGTGTCAATCTACTTATTGACTGGCACCCGGCTATTGCCATCGAAGGTCAGGATGCTTGTAGATTATTTGACGAAGCACCTGCAAGTGGCTGTATCGGGATAAATTTGTAATTTACAAACTAACAAGAGTTGAAAATAACAAAATATCAGTAACTAAAAAAATTTCGCAATGACATATTTTGAAATTGGTGGGCCCACCAGGACTTGAGCCTGTGACCAAAGGATTATGAGCGGCTTTAAGAAATAAAATCTATTAAAAATCAATAGGCTACAAGCGCTCTAGAGAGGTTTAGTTGAGACTTAAAAGAGAAAAAATGAATGTCATCAATGCACCGCCATACAACCCAGAATCTCACTTTGACAGGCTCCTTATTGCGGAGTCGAAACGATAAAGCTCATCAGACAGTAGTTTTCACATAATCACGAAGTGCTAATTGCACCTGTACTTGTGCCATCTCTGCAATTCCCAAGTTTGGCAAAACGTTGACAACTAGATGTGCAATCGCTGCGTTAATAATCACTTGCCGCCTAATCGGTATCCGAGCAGTGCTGAAGTCTCTCAGGTATTCGTCAATTTCGTATGACGCTTTACTTAATTGAATGCTGGCATGTCGTAGGCATTTTTTTGCTTCATTTCGAACACGCAAAGCCTCTTGCGCTCTCAACTCAAGTATTTCTTCATCATCTTCCACTGTTGCCTTCCGTTAGTTGTTGTGGAAACAGTTTTATTTCAAACTCCCAAAAGGGCAACCGAAAAAAGTGAATCGAATAATTAAAAACTTTTGAGAGGGTCTTTTTTAGACTTTCGTTAGCTGAACTGGACTCAGCCTTCAATCGACTTCAAATTTTCACGTGCAAAATGATGACTCAGAGTGCAAAATCTACAAAAGTGTCGTGAAAGTTGCGAAACGCAACTTTTGACTTAA
>RFVJ01000012.1 GCA_009928125.1 Betaproteobacteria bacterium | reverse complement strand
CCCAGCTGAATTTCTTGGGGACCAATGGCCATCAACCGGTCAAAACCTTCTGCAAAGCTGTCCCATGTTTCACCTGGCAAACCAAAAATCAAATCGGTGTGAAGGTGTGCGTGCGATTCGTTGATCAACCAGCGTAAATTGGCCTCTGTCTGGTTGTTATCTTGTCGTCTCGAAATCAATTTTTGAACGGTCTCATTGAAACTTTGAATGCCCACCTCAAATTGCAAGACGCCAGGTGGATACTGCGCAATCAAAGCCTTTAACTTGTCTGGCAGATGGTCTGGGATAACTTCAAAGTGGACCAGCAAACCTTGTGCACCCGGTTCATTCAAGCGATCCAAAAAGAATTGGAGAATTGGTTGTTCGCCAGGGATCACCTTCATGAGCGGGGGCGGCCCCTGAACCAATTGCAAACACAGCTTCGGAAAGCTCACATCCCCCCACCCTGTGATCACATGATCAGACAGTTTGACAATCTCTTGTAGGTCGGTTTCGTGACTGACCTCGGGACCGCCTAAAACAATTTTCAAGCGGGGGCGCTGGCTTTTAAGCAACCGAATCAGCTCGGTGGTCTGAAGCACATTCCAAATGTAAACACCGAAACCAATGACTTGTGTTTGACCTGGGCGCTCTTCACCTAAAGTGTTCAACAATTGCAACACCATGTCAGGTAAAGGCTTAGACAAAGTAAATTCAAGCAATGCTGTTTGATCTGCCAACGCTTGGCTGCCGTGACGCGCCATGTTGGCCATCAAATAGCGCAGACCCAAAGACGCGTGAATGTACTTTGCGTTCAAAGTGCAAAGGATGATGGCGGGATTCGAAGGCACAGCATTGGGCATGTGCAGATTATCCCGCGCAAACAGAATCTAAGTGCACAAGCCAAATCGGAAATAAGCTGTATATTGGGCTCATTTTCCAGCCAGGATGCTGGCCATCGCTCAAACTAGGAGTCTCAAAATGTTGAAAACATTCATTTGGGTTTTACTGTCTGTTGCGCTCAGTGCCAACGCTGCAACGGCGCCTTACGACGAATCAGCCAATGCACCTGCACAGATTCAGGCAAGCCTCCAAGAGGCAAAAGCCACCAACAAACCCGTCCTCGTGGTCTTTGGTGCCAATTGGTGTGGGGATTGCAAAGTATTGGACATGTCTTTCAAAACAGGGCCCAGTGCCCCATTGATTCAGCAGCATTTCACATGGGTCAAAGTCAATGTTGGCAAATTTGACCGTAACCTTGACATCGCAGAAGCCTATGGTGTGCCTCTCAAAAAAGGAATACCCGCCATTGCAGTGCTGTCACCTGCAGGCAAAGTGATTTATGCCACGAAATCTGGAGAATTGGCCGATGCGCGCAACATGGGCGACACCGCCATCTTTGATTTTTTAGCCAAAGTGGCCAGTACGAAACCCGCCACACCTTGATGGCAAACAAAGCCAAAAACTGACTTATCCGTTCAGGTCTAAGAAGACTCGGCCGTTTTCAATTTTGACGGGCCATGATTTGACAGGCTCGGATGCAGGTCCGCATTGAACCGAGCCATCGCGTACATCGAACAAGGCCTGGTGGAAGGGACATTCCACATGATTGCCCTCTACAAACCCATCGCACAATTTGGCATTGCCGTGGCTGCATTCGTTGTTGATGGCATAAACGCCCTCCGCCAATTTAAAGACCGCAATGTCATGGTTTTGAGGTGAGACAGCAATGCCGGCACCTTCAAACAAATCAGCCTCTGCGGCGACGTCAATCCAGTTGTTCATGATTAGATTAGATGTAAATGCGGCCTTCTTCTACTTTTCGAACGATCGGGGCACCCACCACATGACGCTGATAGTAGGGGTCGTGAAAGATGGTTTCACTGATGCCATACACGCGGTCTTTGAGCATGCCTTTGCTGGTCAATGTCAGCGTTGCCAAAGGAAATCCCCGCTCGTGATTTTCACGCGGTTGCAATTTGTACACACACTGTTCAGTGAAGAATTCAGGCCATAAATTCCATTGACCACTGTCGACAGCGCTTGCGTAATCGGCATAAAGTTGCTGAATGCCAAACCAAGTTTGCATGTCCACCATGATCAATTCTCCATCACGTTTCGCCAGTATTCGTACATCCCTCGAATGAGGGTTTCGGTCACCATGTGATCCGTCTCGCCGACATCTTTGCCGCCCAACTCAGCAAGTGCGCGATGCTGCGATTTAGATTCAAAGGCTTGTTGCGAAAATTCAATCACTTCACCATCATCGGCAGACACAAATCCGGCAGGCCCAAACAAATTCGCTTGTCGCAGGCGACGCTCAGTCATTTCTGGTGTGTCATCTTCAAAGCCAAAATGAGTCCATACGAAATCAAAAGCGCCATGCCCGTCAGGCTGAATGTGGCGCGTAGACACACTGTTGACTTGCTGCTGGAAAATCACACTGGGAAACAGTGTCATCATGACAGCCGTGGGCCCTCCCCACCAAGGCTCGGGCACGATGTCCAAAAAACTAGGGTCGTTGAGTTCCATGCTGGCTTTGAAACTGCTGACCTGTGTCACATCTGAAGCCCCACCCGTTGCTTGACCTGCAGCACCGCGTGTGGAAATCATGGCTGCATGACGATGCTTGTCGTCCATGCGCAATTCGCTTTTGTTGTCAGCACGCCAAAGTCCAAAAGTCACAACTGTCGTCCATTGAACAGTCGGTCAAAATACTTCAGGATCACTGGCCCCATGTAGTCTTCCAAAGACTCGATCTGGTGATCAAAAGAAGCAAACACAACACCACCCCTGATGGCAACTTTCAGACGGGTGAGGCCATGGTCTTTGGGGTCAAAATCGGCAGGCATGCCGCCATTGACCTTGCCATCTTGTCGAACACCACGTCGAAAGGGGACCCCTTGTAACTTGCCATCCAAGGCATAGCTCCATTGGTGATAAGGGCAAACCAATTCTTTTCTATTGCCATGTCGTTCGCGGCAAAAAGCCATGCCTCGGTGCGCACACACATTTTCGACCACGTGAATTTGGCCATCTTGGGCGCGGGTCATGATGACTGACCGCTCGCCAATGACGGTGCGTTTGAAATCACCCGCATTAGGCACTTCAGCCTCGAGACCTACATAACTCCAATGGGCCTTGTAAAAAAACCGCTCTAGCTCTTTCTGATGCGTGGCCTGCTGCGTGTAGACGGCAAACGGAATTCGGCTGGTGCCAGGCGTTTCCCAATGAATTGGCTGATCTAGCATGTGTGCTGGTCTCCACAAGATGTTTAAAGTACATCATGCCATCCGCATTAAATTAGTAAATCGGATTTTAAATATAATCATTATTTGAAAATCAAATATTTAATCATCCATGGAACTGGCCAAACTCGACCTCAATTTGCTCTTGGTTTTTCACCATTTGCTCATTTTGAAACGCGTCTCTGCCGTCGCAAATCTCTTGAACATGAGCCAACCTGCCGTGAGCAGTGCTTTAGGCAGGCTCCGCAGCAGTTTGAACGACGATTTATTCATTCGGACCCAGGGAGGTATGACCCCAACGCCTTATGCCCATCAACTGGCAGAACCAATCGCCATGGCGCTGAATGGATTGCAACAAGCTCTGAATGTGCGCGGCGCTTTTGATCCAAAGACCAGCCGTCGAAACTTCACCATTGCGCTGACGGATGTTGGTGAAATGTATTTCTTACCTGTACTGGTCAATGTCCTGGCCAAAGTAGCACCCGGCGTCACTTTGCAAATTGTGAGCGTGGCGCAATCGGCGCTCAAAGAAGACATGTCAACGGGTCGAATTGATTTGGCCATGGGATTGCTGCCGCAACTCCAAGCGGGCTTCTTTCAACAATCCTTGTTCAAGCAAAAATATGTTTGCCTGATGCGCAAAAAACATCCGTTAACCCAGGCGACAAGCATTTCAGTGGCAGCTTTGTTTGCCTCAGAGCACGTTCGGGTATTAGCAACCGGCACAGGACATGGCAAAGTAGATGCGGCCATGGACCAACAAAAATATTCGCGGCAAGTGAGGCTTACAGTGCCCCACTACGTCGCCTTAGGTGACGTACTTCAAAATGCCAACTTGATTGCTGTGGTGCCCGAGCGATTTGCTCAACGCATTGTCAAACCTTTTGATTTGGTCATGCGCGATCTACCCATCAAAGTGGAAAACAGCGCCATTCAACAGTGTTGGCATGGTCGCCTGCACCGCGACCCAGGTCACCAATGGTTGCGCCAATTGATGCGCGAACTCTTTGGTGACCGTTCCACAGGAGACGAGGAACTAGCGATCTGATGGATCAGAAAGGCAATCCCACGTAATTTTCTGCCAAAGAACTTTGGGCTGCATCGGAAGAGAACAAATAGGCCATCTCAACTTCCTGCAACTTTTGGTCGTATTCGATTGAATCTGGGAACGTGTGCAACAAAGTGGTCAGCCACCATGAAAAGCGCTGCGCTTTCCAAACGCGGGACAAAGCCTTTTCGGAATAGTTATCCAAGCCTTTGCTATCACCCTTCAGGTAGTGGTCCACAAAACCATGGTACAGGTAGTAAATGTCAGACCCTGCCGTGTTCAAACCCCGTGCGCCTGTGGGCGGCACAATGTGAGCGGCATCACCTGCTAAAAATAGGTTACCGTAGCGCATGGGTTCAGCCACAAAAGAGCGAAGCGGTGCAATGGACTTTTCGATGGTGGGACCAGTGATCAATTGCTCAGACACTTCTGCGGGCAAGCGACGTTTCAACTCCTCCCAAAAAGCTTCATCCGACCAATCTTCAACTGAATCTGTCAGTGGCACTTGGATGTAGTAACGGCTCAAAACTTGTGAACGCAAAGAGCACAGTGCAAAACCACGCGGGTGCTTGGCGTAAATCAGCTCAGGCGAAACTGGTTTGGTTCGAGACAAGACACCCAGCCAACCAAAGGGATACACTTTTTCGTATTCTTTGATGACGTCGCTTGGGATGGATTTGCGGCTCACCCCGTGGAACCCGTCAGCTCCAATGATGAAATCACAATCAACACGTTTTTCTTCACCGCCCAAGCTGTAGGTCACGTAGGGCTTGTCGGACTTCACATCGTGCGGCTGAACATTCTCTGCGCTGTGAATCACAATGCCGTTCATGCGGTCCCGCGCTTCATACAAATCACGCGTCAACTCCGTTTGACCGTACACCATCACGGAATTGCCACCGCTGTATTTGTGCAAATCAACCCGATTCAGTTTGCCGGCATGCGCCAAGAAAAATCCATCGTGAATCTCACCTTCTCGGTCCATGCGCTCACCGCATTGGGCTTCACGCATGAGTTTGGCAAACCCATTTTCCAGAACACCGGCACGAATGCGACTGAGCACGTAATCCCGTGTTTGACGTTCCAAAACCACCGTCTCGATGCCTTTGAGATGAAGCAACTGGGAAAGCATCAGACCCGAGGGGCCGCCACCGATGATGCAAACTTGGGTTTTCATTTCTGGTCTCCGTAAAACTTGATCTAAGGCAATTTGCCAAAACAAACCGGAAGATACCCCTTAAGCGACCAGACGGGAATGGCTGAAATCGGCGAAAACTTGTACATTTCGAACATGGAAAAAACACTTGCCCATGTACAGAACTACAGTCTATTTGGCGAATCCACACATTTGCCAGACGTGTTGCACTGTGAAACCATTGCAGACCGTTCGGAACTGCACGACTGGGAATTGGCACCCCATCGACATGCGCGTTTGCATCAGGTCTTGCTGATAGCACATGGCGGCGGATGGGCCACCCTAGATGGCAAAACCCTTGCTTTGCCTACAGGCTCCTTGGTCAATGTGCCACCCGATCATGTCCACTCCTTTCGATTTGAAAAAGACACGCGCGGTTGGGTCACCACCATGGCCGACGAATTATTGGACGAACTGTTGGTCGGCGTGGGTACCCAGCGTTCTGAACTTGACCAGGCATGCGTGCTGCCCTCGGACACTTTCGTCACCCAAACTGTTCATCAAATTTGGCGTGAATTCTCAGCGCAAGCAAAAGCCCGCGCGCTGGTACTTCGGGGACTGAGTGGCGTATTGCTGGGCTGGGTTGCAAGGCAACTTGACCACAGCTCATTGGCGGAAACCAAAATCAATGACCCGGAATTGGTTCTTCGGTTTAAAGAATTGATTGAGCTCAATTTCAGAGCCCATTGGACTGTGAGCCAATATGCGAAAGCCTTGTCTATTTCTCCTACCCATTTGAGCCGGCTCACGCGCTCAGCCAATGGGAGCAGCGCGCTGCGCATGATTGAAGCCCGCCTGATGCGCGAAGCACGCCGAAATTTGGCTTACACGAACCTCAGCATCACCAGCATTGCCGATGCCCTCGGCTTTGCGGATCCTGCCTATTTCTCTCGTGTTTTCTCACGTGACGCTGGTGTTTCACCCAAGGCATTTAGGATGCAAATCGAATCTGCTCAATCCTGAGGTGTTGATTTCAGCAAAATAAATGATATCGGGCACGAAGTAGGTGACCACGCCTTGATGCTAGAGTTCAAGCCCATTGATGAAAGATCTCGAATCATGATGAAAAAAATATTCTTTGCCCTGACCTTGATGCTGGCGACTGTATTGTCTGGTTGTGGGGGTGGTGACGACGACAAACCTTCAGGCCCTTCGCTCTTGCAAATCACAGACACTGTGGTGGGTTCCGGCGCAAGCGCTGCTTCGGGCAACACCCTCACCGTCAACTACACCGGCTGGCTTTACGATGCAAGCGCCGCACAGAATCATGGCAAACAATTTGACTCGTCCATTGGCCGCGCGCCCTTTAGCTTCAAACTCGGTGTTGGCCAAGTGATTGCTGGCTGGGACCAAGGCATGGTGGGCATGAAAGTAGGCGGGAAAAGGACCCTGGTCATTCCAAGTGACTTGGGTTATGGAAGTTCAGGCGCCGGTGGTGGCCTGATTCCACCCAATGCGGCCTTGGTATTTGAAGTTGAATTGATTTCCATCCAATAAACGTCAACCTCAACCCAAGCAATGGCCATATTTCACTTTGCGAAATTTGGCTTGAATTTTTCGGCTTTCTCTCGGATCAGCACAGCGTCAGACTTCTCTTTTAGGATCTAATACTGGCTTTCGAGATTCACTGTTGCACAACAAAAACGAGGACACCATGTCTAATCAAAAATCTAAAATCATTTACACCCTGACGGATGAAGCCCCTTTGCTGGCCACGTCGGCATTTCTGCCAGTTGTTCGCACGTTTGCGGCACCCGCTGGGATTGAAGTTGAAGCCAGTGACATCTCACTGGCAGGTCGCATCTTGGGTGAGTTTTCTGACTTGCTCCCTGAAGCGCAGCGCATCCCCAACAACTTGGCCATCTTGGGAAAATTAACCCTCCGACCTGAAGCCAACATCATCAAATTACCGAACATCAGCGCTTCTGTGGGTCAATTGAAAAGTGCCATCAAAGAGTTGCAGTCAAAAGGCTATGCGCTGCCAGAGTATCCAGACACCCCTCAAAACGATCAAGAAAAAGACATCAAGGCACGTTACTCCAAGTGCACAGGCTCGGCCGTCAATCCCGTTTTGCGTGAAGGCAACTCAGACCGTCGCGCACCTCGCGCTGTGAAAGAATTTGCCCGCAAAAACCCCCACAGCATGGCTGAATGGAGCCAAGCTTCACGCTCCCATGTGTCACACATGCACCATGGCGACTTCTATCATGGCGAAAAATCCATGACCGTTGAGCGTGCTCGTGACGTGAAAATGGAACTCATCACCAACAGCGGCAAAACCATTGTGCTGAAGCCCAAAGTTTCTCTGGTCGAAAGAGAGGTGATTGACAGCATGTTCATGAGCAAGAAAGCCTTGGAAGCTTTCTACGAGCGAGAAATTGAAGACGCACACAAAACGGGTGTCATGTTCTCTTTGCATGTGAAAGCAACGATGATGAAGGTCTCGCACCCCATCGTGTTTGGTCACTGCGTGAAAATCTTTTACAAAGACGCATTCAAAAAACACAAAGCGTTGTTTGACAGCCTAGGCGTCAACGTCAACAACGGCATGGTTGACCTCTACAACAAAATTGCAACTTTGCCCGATTCCAAGCGCGAAGAGATCATGCGCGATTTGCACGCGTGCCACGAGCACCGTCCAGAATTGGCGATGGTCGACTCTGCCAAGGGCATCACCAACTTCCATTCACCCAACGATGTGATCGTCGATGCATCTATGCCCGCCATGATTCGCAATGGCGGCAAGATGTGGGGGGCCGATGGTCGCTTGAAAGATGTGAAGGCGGTCATGCCAGAGTCAACTTTCGCCCGCATCTACCAAGAGATGATCAATTTCTGCAAATGGCATGGTGCATTCGATCCCAAAACCATGGGAACTGTTCCCAACGTGGGCTTGATGGCGCAACAAGCTGAAGAATACGGCTCTCACGACAAGACTTTTGAAATTCCAGAAGATGGCGTGGCCAATATCACTGACTTGGAAACTGGAGAAGTTTTACTCAGTCAAAACGTTGAAGTTGGCGACATTTGGCGCATGTGCCAGGTGAAAGACGCAGCCATCCGTGATTGGGTCAAGTTGGCCGTGAGCCGTGCACGCAACTCTGGCATGCCCGTTGTTTTCTGGTTGGACGCTTACCGCCCACACGAAGCGCAATTGATCCGCAAAGTGAAAATGTATCTGCACGAGCATGACATCAATGGTTTGGACATTCAAATCATGAGCCAAGTTCGCGCCATGCGTTACACACTTGAACGTGTCGTACGCGGCCTCGACACCATCAGTGCCACTGGCAATATTTTGCGCGACTACCTGACCGACTTGTTCCCCATCATGGAATTGGGCACCAGCGCCAAAATGCTGTCCATCGTGCCCTTGATGGCGGGCGGCGGCATGTACGAAACAGGTGCGGGTGGCTCTGCCCCCAAGCACGTACAGCAACTGGTGGAAGAGAATCACTTGCGCTGGGATTCCTTGGGTGAGTTCTTGGCCTTGGCCGTTTCTTTCGAAGACTTGGGCATCAAAACCCACAACGAAAAAGCCAAGCTTTTGGCTAAAACTTTGGATGCAGCCACTGGCTCTTTGTTGGCAAACAATAAGAATCCATCGCCCAAAACGGGTGAATTGGACAACCGTGGTAGCCAGTTCTACTTGGCGATGTACTGGGCTCAAGAACTTGCAGCGCAAACTGCAGACAAAGAATTGCAAGCCAAATTTGCACCGGTTGCTAAAGCGCTGACAGAAAACGAAAAGAAAATCGTTGAAGAGTTGAAGGCGGTTCAGGGCAAGCCTGTCGACATTGGCGGCTACTTCAAGCCTTCTGTGGAGCTGCTGGAAAAGGTCATGTGCCCAAGCCCAACATTCAACGCCATCATTCAATCAGCCAAAGCTTGACAACAGCGCACGAACACCAGCACGCGAACCTGTTGGTTGAGTACTAAAAAAGCCGCACATGCGGCTTTTTTGATGGCACGGACAGGCTTATTCGAAGAGATCGGATTGATTCACATTGGAATCTTTGGCTTTCGGTTTTCTTTGCTTCTTAGCTTTGGCGGCAAGATCTGGTTTGGCCGCATCTTTGATAGGCGACAGCTCCAAAATGACCGGTAAACGTGGGGTTGTCACTTTTTCAACAGGCAAAGCCATCGGCTCAGTGAGGCCAGCTGGCCAACGCTTTAAACGCTTGAGTTCACCCCGGTTCATGCAGCGGTAAACGGCGACCAACTTGAGGGATTCGCCGTCCTCAAGAATGACGTATTCCTTGCCTGAGAAAACGGCTTCACGCCCCTTCACCGTCACGGCTGCTTTGGAGGCGTCCTTCATATCGGTCCTTGAATAGGCCGTGATGGCTCGCAAAATAACTTTGTTCATCGAAAACTCTAGTTGAATAACGATATGTCAAACAACATTATGCCATTTAACAACCTGTTCTTTTTTGGCTTGTTGAACAACTATGTGTTAATAATCAATGATTTAGCCTGCTACAGCATCCCAAATCAATTTCAAGGAAAGCACAAACAAGCCAGTTTGAACCAAGCGGAAAAACCATGCATCCGCAATCCGCTTGGTTAGATAGGCGCCAAGGAAAGTACCCAGCAGGGCAAAAGGCACCAAAACAAGAACCTTCCAAAAATCATCTGCCGTGTAAGGGCTGAGATTTTGATAAGGCAGAATCTTCGACAGATTGATGATGGCAAACAAAATGGTTGCGGTCCCTGCAAACTCCGCCTTCGGCAATTTTTGAGGCAAGACAAAAATCTGAAAAGGGGGGCCACCTGCATGCGCAATGAAACTTGTAAACCCTGCAACGCCGCCCCAAAAAATGCCTTTTGGAAGCGACGCCGGCTGGGGCACATCCGATGGGCCTCGTTTGAACCAAGTCTGCAAACAAAAACTGACCCCCACCAGTCCAATGAGGAATTTAATGGTCAGCTCTGAAATCATGGCCGCCGTCATCCATCCAATCAAGACACCTGCGATGCCAGCCGGCACCAAAATTTTCAAATTGACCCAACTGTAGTTCTTGCGATAAAGCCAGACGCCAACTGCATCCGATATCACAAAAAGCGGCAACAACAATACCGCTGCCTTGACGGGCGACATCACCAAAGACAACACGGGCACCGACAGCATGCCCACCAAGGGCAATCCACCCTTGGACATCCCAATGAGGACGGCCGCAAAACTGGCCAAAACCAGGTACTGATTCAGTTCCATGAAGTCCTTGAAAAAAGAGCCGAAAGACCGCGGATCAATGAGGCTGTTGAGGGTATTTCAAAATGCGCCAGCAGCTGAAAGTTGCCACGGCAGCAATGCAGAGGGTGATCCAGATGACCCAGTTGTATTGCCCTGTTAAGTCAAAGACCTGGCCCGCCAACACAGGCCCCAACAAATTCCCAAACGCGGCACCTGTGTACAAGGTGCCGATGATGGCTGAGACCGCTTTACCTCCGAATAAATCCATGCAAATGGCAGGCAAAAGAGAAACTATGCTGCCGTAGCTCAGTCCAAACCAAAGGGCAAAGATGGCAAAAGCCATGCGATCGTGCGCAATCGCCCACATCAAGTACGACAGTCCCATCAAACATTGCATCAGCATGAGCGTCTTCACGCGCCCTAACCTGTCGGCAAGCCATCCAATGGCAAAACGCCCCACCAAACTCCCAATGCCAATCAGACCCACCAAGCCCACAGCTTGTGCCTCGGGAACACCCGCATCTCGCGCCGCAGCAGAAATGTGTGCAAAGGGAATGAACATGACGGGTGCACCGAAAAGCGTTCCTGCGTACAACCATCGAAAAGCCGGTGTTTTGAGCGCTTCGCCGAGGCTGAGACCTGACATGGCGTTCAGAGTTCCTTGGCCTGCTTGAGGCGCTCTTTCTAGGAGAAATGCCGCCAGCAAGCCAACGATGGCGACACCCAAAGACAAAGCCTGCAGCGTTTCCCGCCATGTCATTTGAGTCATCCAGTAACTGACAAGCACAGGCAACACCAGCGTACCCGCGCCAACGCCAGAACTGGCAATGCCAGAGGCCAATCCTCGACGGGTTGTAAACCAGGGTTGTACTGCGGCAATCGCAGGGGTGTAAACCAGTGCAATGCCCAATCCCACCAAAAGACCGTAGCTGAAATACAAAGTCAAGAGAGACTGGGCCTGACTGGTGACATACAGTCCCAGGGCAATGAACCCCATGCCCAGCATGCAAACCACGCGGGGGCCCCATCGATCTGCCAGCATGCCACCCAAAGCACCCAAAATGAAATAGACCAAGCCACAAAGTCCAAAGATCCAAGAGACGTCGGCGCGTTGCGCATTGAATTCTTGGGTGAAGTTTTCAAAAAATGCGGCAAACGAATAGGACACGCCAAAGATGGTGGCCAAGCAAACAAAAGTTGCCCACACCACCACCCAAGCTTTACGAGACGCCATCATGGGCCTGATGGTCGTTGCTTACTGAGGCTCGAGTTTGGCTTTTTTCACCAAGGCCGCGTACTTGGCCAATTCTGTTTTAAAGGCCGCCTGCGCTTGCTCTGGAGAACTGATATTGATGGTGTTGCCCTGCTTGGCCATGGTTTCTTTCACCGTAGGATCGTTGAAAGCAGCCACAATACCGTCGTGAATTCGCTTGACGTTGGCGGCGCTTAAGCCTTTAGGGCCAATGACAGCAAACCAAGCTTCCACTGAGTAACCGGTCAGTCCTTGCTCAATGAAAGTTGGAATTTCTGGCGCAGCAGCCACTCGCTGAGAACCACACATGCCAATGGCTCGCAACGCACCCGACTTGATGTGCTGTTGGACGCTGGGCAACGCTACCGTTGCGAACTCCACTTGGCCTCCAAGCAGGTCTGTCACCATAGGACCCACCCCTTTGTAGGGAATGTGTTTGGCACTGGTCTTCGACTCATCCAAGAACATTTCAGCGGCCAAATGCAAAATGGTGCCATTGCCACCTGAAGCAAAATTCAACTCGCCTGGCTTGTTTTTGAGCAATGCAATGAACTCGCGGCTGTTGGTCGCAGCCACTTTTTGGGGGTTGACCACCAAGACCATGGGGGTGCTGCCCATCATGGCGATGGGGGTGAAATCGCCCGGCATGTCGAAAGGCAAAGACTTCAAGACACTGGGGAAAATCACCACGTTGTTGGACACCACTGACAAAGTGAAACCGTCGGGTGCAGCCTTGGACAAGGTCTGCAAGCCCACCACACCGCCTGCGCCTGGCTGGTTTTCAACAACCACAGGTAGACCCAAAGCTTTTGACAGTGCGGGCTGTGCTGCACGGGTGATGGCATCGACACCCGAGCCAGTCGCATTTGGCAATACCAAGCGCAAGGGACGATCCGACTGTGCCAATGACCACTGAGGGACTGCGGCCAAAGCGCCCAGTGTTGCCAGATGGCCCAATGCAGCGCGTCGCTTGTTCAAGTTGACAATTTTTTTTGTTTGAGATGTTTTGAGTTTCATAGAGGTCTCCCTTGATACTTCTGTGCTGATGCTAGTTTAGTATTTTTTTCAGTCATGTGAATTTTTCTCCGCGCCTTGCTGAAGTGAGCCCAAGTCAATTTATGCTCTGCCTGACCGACAACACCTAACATGTCACATACCGACCCCATCCGTGTCCTTTATTTAAGCCAAGACCCCATGCTCATTCAGAGACAACTGAATGGTGAATTGATCACGTTGGCGCAAGCCCGTCCCCTGCGCGATGATGTCTCAACAGACGAGATCACGCCGGTTGCCATCTTGAGCCACTATGACGACAAATTGGGCGACTACGCGCATACTGGGACCCAATGCCAAGGCAGCCTGCCCATTGCCAAAGGCGCTCTCAAAACTGCAAATTTTCAGGTCATTGTTGCGGGCAAACGGTATGGCAAAGGCTCCTCCAGAGAACACAGTCCGACCGCCGAAAAAATGGCAGGTGTGCAATGCATCATTGCGGAGAGTTTTGAACGCATCTACCGACAGAACGCAGACAACATCGGTCTCTTCACCAGCACCAATTTTGACTTGCTTGAAACACTGACAAGTCTCACCCACATGCCAACCCCGCAACTCATCCATGACCGCGAACCTCTGGCCGCAGCCATTTTGAGTGAAGGTGGTTTACTGCGTTGGGGCCCCAAACACCTTCAAACGCAGCAACCCACCGCTTCGCATGAACAGGTCAAAGCGATGAGTTTGTTTGAAAAAATTCTTCATCGCCATCACCTCCATGCGCCCTTCACGCCTCGCGTTCCCCAGCAAGGCGAAGGCATGTTCATACAAGCGCATTGGCGCTTTATTCACGAGTACTACACAGGCATGGCCAACACGCTCATGCAGACTGCGTTGGGGCCGAATTTTGATTTGCACCGCCCCGATCAAATTGTGGTTTTTGAAGACCACTCTTCTTATGTGAACGAAAGTCCTGCCCATGTGAAAAACGGCTTGATTGAGAACATGCTGGCCATGTCGCGGGCGCAGCGTGAATTCGTACAAAAGCACCATCTCCAGTTCCACCAAACCCTCACAGACAGCGAAGCCGCGCAGGACGATGGACGCAACATCGCAGGCATTTCACATGCGATGATGACAGAGCACTACGCCTT
Source organism: Betaproteobacteria bacterium (assembly GCA_009928125.1). Classification (GTDB taxonomy): domain Bacteria; phylum Pseudomonadota; class Gammaproteobacteria; order Burkholderiales; family Burkholderiaceae_C; genus Limnohabitans_A. The sequence continues at coordinate 11,152 of RFVJ01000012.1, read as the reverse complement.
GCCGGGGCAAATTGTGGTGGGCACAGATTCCCACACGCCTCACAGCGGTGCCTTGGGTTGTGTGGCATTCGGCGTGGGAACGACTGACATGGCCAATGCCTTCGTGACAGGTGCCGTTCGACTCACCTATCCTTCCATCTTTCGAATCGATCTTGAAGGCCCCATGCCAGCTGGCATCACCGCCAAGGATGTCATGCTGCACCTCCTGGCAACACCCATGATCAAATCTGGCCAAGGTGTCGGCAAAGTTTTCGAATTCACAGGCTCTGGCATTCAAACACTTTCCACCGATGAACGCGCCACCCTGACCAACATGACCGCCGAACTGGGTGGGTTGACGGGCATCATTGCACCCGATCAGGAAACTGTGCGCTTTTTGAAAGAGCGACGCGGCATCGATTTTGAAATTGAAGATTGGATGCAGAGCGACCCAGAGGCGAGCTATGCGCATACGCTCAGGGTTGACATGACAAGGCTTAGCCCGATGGTGGCTTCCCCAGGCGATCCCGGCAATGGCATCCCCTTGAGTTCACTGAAGCAAGTTGTGAAAATCGACATGGCCTATGGCGGATCTTGCACTGCGGGTAAACGCGAAGATTTTGAGCACTACCATGAGGTCTTGTCATGGGCGAACCAGCGCAACTTGAAATTTCCATCGCATGTTCAAGTGTTTTTGCAATATGGCACGACCGCAGTTCGGGATCATTGCCAAAAAAAGGGCTACGATGCAACTTTCAAAGCCATGGGGGTTCGTCTTCTTCAGCCTTCCTGTGGTGCCTGTGCCAATTGTGGGCCAGGCTCCTCCACATCGTCTGACCAAGTCACTGTGAGTGCGATCAATCGAAACTTTCCCGGCCGCTCAGGTCCTGGACAAGTCTGGTTGGCCAGTCCGCCCACTGTGATGGCCAGCGCATTGGCGGGTCACCTCACTTCTTTTGAAGCATTAAAAAGTCAGTACATCACATGAACTCCACCATCACGCCGCGCCTGCCAGGCATCCGATTTGTGCATTCACCCGGGCCAACCCGTGTGCCCGACGAGGTGATGCATGCCATGCAACGCCCCATGACCGACTTGGCCGACCCGCGTGTCGCAGCCCTCATTGATGCGTGTGAAAAAGGCATGAAGGAGTTGCTGCAATCACCCAACTCGGATGTGTACTTTTACGCCAGCAACGGGCATGGTGTGTGGGAAGCCGTGGCGGCCAATTTAGGTTCAGACGATCACAGCTTGCTGATTGCCGGTTCAGGACATTTTTCTGATCAATGGGCCATTCAAACCCAAGGCCTGGGTTTGTCGGTGATCCGCACCCCTCACCAAGAGGGCCAGCGCATCGATGTCGGTGCCATAGAAGCCACCTTGAAAGCCGATACCGCGCATCGCATCTCAGCGGTCATGGCCGTTCACACCGACACTGCCAGCGGCATGACCAGCGACCTGGCCGCCATCCGCCAAGCCATTGATCGAACGGGTCACCCTGCACTCTATGTGGTGGACGTGGTGGCTTCCTTGGCTGCCGCACCATTTGACATGGACGCATTGGGCGTTGATGTGTGCTTAGGCAGCTCGCAAAAGGGATTGATGATGCCGCCAGGTTTGGGATTTGTAGCCGCCAATGCCAAAGCGTTTGAGTGGTCAATCCAACATGCCAAGCCACGTTACTACTGGAGCTGGAAAGAGCGCAAAACCGACAACCAATCGGCCAAATTTTGCGGCACGCCGCCTTTGGCCCACCTGGCAGGACTCGAAGTTTCTTTAGGACTTTTGAAAGCGGAAGGCTTAGAGGCTGTTCATGCAAGGCATCAACGCTTGGGCGGCGCAGTCCAAGCTGCGGTTCGTTGCTGGGCAACGGCCGGCGCCGTCAACCTCCATTGCAAAGATCCAATGGGATTTTCCTCTTCAGTCACGGCAGTTGAAGTTTCTCCCGGCATTGACCCAGAAGCTTTGCGCGTGGTGGCTCGGGAAAAATTTCAAGTGGCCATGGCGGGTGGATTGGGGCCCCTTGCAGGTCGCGTGTTCCGCATTGGCCACTTGGGCGACATGAATGAGCCCATGATCTTGGGTGCTTTGGCTGGCATTGAAGCTGCCATGACCGTTCAGAAAATCCCTTATGGCCCACACGGCATGGCTGCGGCCATTGCCTACCTCGCAGCGCACACGCCCTGAAGCGTTGCCAGTGACTCAGCACGCACAATCAAGAAGTGTGATGGGGTATGTCCATGGCTTCATACAGGGGCAAAATTTCTGTGCGAATGCGCTGAAAGTACTGCGCATAAATCAATGCCGCAAGGCCAGCGATCGCCCCAAACAATGCCAGTGCATACTGGCTACCAATGAAACTGGCCAGCCACCCCGAGCACAAAGAGCCCAACGGTGACATCCCCAAAAATGACATGACATACAGCGCAGCCACACGGCCACGCAGTTCGTCCGGCACGATGCTTTGAAGGACCGTGTTGGTCGAGGCTGCTGTCAACATCATGCACATGGACGAGATGAACAACATAGGCAAGGCCAACCACAAACTGGGAACGAACGAGAAGGCAATCAAGGCAAGGCCTGCCACTGCTGCACTGCGGCCGATGATTTTGAACAGGCCTCGAATGTGGGTGCGCGAAGCCAAATAAAGCATGCCGCAAACTGCCCCTAGACCTGCGGCACTGTAAAGTAGACCCAACGTGCGTGAATCGCCATGAAATCGTTCACTGGCAAACCAGGGCATCAAGGCCCCATAGGACTGCAAACAAAAACTGCTGATGGCCAACAAAATCAGCGCGCATCGACTTGGGAAAAAGCCATAAGCGTAGCGAAGACCCACCATCAACTGCCGAACAATGCCGGCATGAGGGCTGTGCACAACATGCTGAGCGATCTCTGTTGCTCTCAAGGCATACAGCACTGCCAAGCGCATGGTGCAATTGGTGGCAAAACTCCACACTTCGCCAAATGTTGCCGTCACCAAACCTCCCAACATGGGACCGATGAAACGCGCGCCATTCATCACGGTTGAGTTCAAGGCGATGGCGTTGGTCAGTTCTTGCCGATTGGGCAGCAATTTGGAAATCAAGGCTTGTCTGGCAGGTGCATCAAAAGCATTGCCCAGTCCCAATACAGCATTACCAGCAATCACATGCCAAGCTTCAATATGGCCACTGACCATGAGGGCTAACATCACCATGGATTGCATCATTGCCAGCGTATTGGTGGCAAACAAAACACGCCGAACATCCATGCGATCAATCAGCACGCCTGCGAAAGGCGTGATCACCAACATGGGAATTTGCAAACTGAACGCAGCAAGTCCCAGCATCAATCTAGTGCCATGCAAAGTGGCAAAATGCTATCTATTCCAAAACCTCACAAGCAAGGTCAATCACATGGTTCAGCGATTTGATGTCGGCGCACGGTTATCCGAAATGGCCATCCACAACGGTGTGGTGTATTTGGCAGGTCAAATTCCAGAGGATCCCAATTTAGGCATTGAAGGTCAAACACAGCAAGTCTTGGATGCAATTGACAAATTGCTGGCCCGCGCTGGCACAGACAAAAGCAAGCTGCTGATGGTGCAAATCTTTTTGGTCGACCTTCAAGACTTTGAAGGGATGAACAAAGTCTGGGATGCATGGGTGGTTCCCGGACACACACCGCCCCGTGCCACGGTTCAAGCGCAGTTGGCTTCTTCCAAATGGCGCATAGAAGTGGTTGCCACAGCCGCCCTTTAAACAGCAGTTGATTTCATTTGCGCTTCATTGGGCAGAAACAAGACAATCAGTGCCCCCACAGCTGCTACACATGAGGCGGCCACCATCAATTGCGTAAAACCGGACGCCTTGACAAATGGGCCTAAAGAATAAACTGCCAGTGAGCTGATACCAAATGAGATGGCAATGCGCGTACCACTCACCCGCGATCGCATGGCATCGTCAATGTACCGAACCACCATGGTGTCGCTGAATGGAATCGCAGCAAAGACCATCACCATGTAGCCAATCGCAGCGACATACCAAACCCAGCCAGCGGTTTGAGACGCCAGCGCGAAACTCACGATTTGCAAAAATAAAACGCTGAAGAACAAGGGCTTGACCGGTAACCAATCGAGCAACCGGCCGACGACCAATTGCGCCAAGGATGCGACCGCGTAAATCAAGGCCAACAACATGCCCAATCGGGTTGGATCGTTGACCAGGCCGTCCAAGCGTTCAGCCAACAACTGTGTATTGCCGTTGGTGGTGATGTTGAACAACAAACTGCTGGTTGTGGAGGTGGCCACCATGACCACAAATGTGCGCCAAGCCAGATGCTTGGGCAATTGAACAACGCTCGTTTTTTTCTTGGCAGGCGCAGTCATCTCATGTGGCGCGGTCCGAGCGAAAAGAATGCCGCACAAGATCGACACCATGGCCGGAACGATGAAGGCCATGCGCCAACCCTGCCATGCCACCAAAAAGCCAGTGGACAAGGCGGCCATGGCAATGCCCAAGTTGCCTGCCAATCCATTGATGCCAATGGTCAGGCCGGGTTTCTCAGCTTTTTGGACCAACATGGGAATGCCCACGGGGTGGTAGATGGCAGAAAAAACACCCAATACGGTCAACGCGATGCCCATTTGCAAGGGCGTTTGCGTCAGCGCGACGGCGAGAGCTGACAGGCCCATCCCAAAAAAGAAAACCAACATCATTTGGCGACGTCCCCACAAGTCACCCAAGCGGCCAGCAGGAATGGAGCCCAAGCCAAACATCACAAAGGCACCCACTGTGTAAGGCATCATGTCCTCCCAACGCCCAACGCCAAATTCTGTGGCGATGGCACTGACGGCTGTTGCAAAAATCAGCAAAAACAAATGGTTTCATTTTGACTGCGGAGTAACTCATGACAACTTCTCACCCTGCTTTCCATCGTCGACGTTCAGCCATGACATTGCTTTCAGGCTTGGCCCTTTCCATAGGCTTCACTGGCCTTTTAGCGACAGCACCAGCCGCCATGGCCCAAGCCTTTCCCAGTAAACCCATTCGATTGGTTTGTCCCTTTCCACCAGGGGGCGCTGTGGACATTGCATCACGCGCCATTGCACTCGAGTTGTCCAAAAACTTGGGGCAACCCGTCACTGTTGACAACAAACCAGGGGCTGGCGGCAACATCGGAGGTGCCGAAGTAGCACGCTCCGCGCCGGATGGCTATACCTTGCTAATGACCACCAGCGGCATACAGGCGATCAACCCCGCGCTCTATGCCAAGATGCCCTTTGATCCCAGCAAAGACTTGGCGCCAGTTTCTGCCCTGGTCTCCTTGAACAATGTGCTGGTCTTGCACCCCTCTGTCAAGGCCAACTCCGTGGCCGAGGTCATTGCCATGGGCAAAGCCCAGCCAGGGTTCATCAATTACGCATCCAGCGGAAGTGGCACCAGCATTCACATGTCAGGCGAAATGTTCCGTTCATTGTCCAACATCACCATGACGCACATCCCCTACAAAGGCAGCGCCCCCGCCTTGAACGATTTGTTAGGCGGCCAAGTCATGATGATGTTTGACAACATCCCTTCGGCCCTCCCTCACATCAAGTCCGGCAAACTCAAGGCATTGGCCACAACGGGTGCCAGGCGAGATCCCACCTTGCCTGATCTGCCGACGATCGCAGAAGCTGGTTTACCAGGCTACGAATCTGGCGTCTGGTTCGGTTTGATGGTGGCAGCCAACACACCCCGAGAAATCATCAACAAGCTCAACACAGAAATTGTCAAAGGCACCAAGTCACCCGAGTTCGTGAAGCGAATGACCGAATTGGGTTACATCATTCATGGCACAAGTCCTGAGACCATGGCGGAAATGAACAAGGCAGAAGTTCAACGTTGGGGCCCCATTGTCAGAGCTTCTGGCGCCAAGGCAGACTGATGTCTCGGTTCTGTCAAAGTCGTCATCCTATTTGATGAGTCCAGCTTTGAAAATTGTTTTTCATGGTGAGAATGCGGCCAACTTTCGCCCAGGTCTGGAAGATTTACTTCAGGGCTCACATCAAATTGTGACCCTCTCACAAGGGTTTGAAGGGCCTGAGGACAGAGCGCATTTTGAAACTGCCGATGTGGTGGTGGGTGTGACCTTGACCAAGGAGATGCCCTACCCAGGCAAAATGCAATTGCTTCAAGCACCCGCTGCAGGCACGGATGGCATTCAGCGCGATTGCCTTCCGCCGCATGCGAAATTGGCCAATTGCTTTGGCCATGAGAACGCCATTGCTGAATACGTGATGGCAGCCCTGTTGTTGCGCCATGTGCCTTTGCTGGAGGCAGACAGTGCATTGCGCAAAAAAGAGTGGCGATTTTTCGCGGGTCGTCCGGGGGCCTTAAGAACAGAACTGGGCACCCAAACTTTGGGCTTGATTGGCTTTGGCCATATCGCAAAAACTTTGGCGCAACGCGCAAAAGCGTTTGGCATGCGTGTGGTCGTGGCCAATCGCAGTGACGTGACAAGCTCTGAAGTCGATCAAAGTTTCAAGCTCGACGAATTGCACGCTTTCATGCAAATTTGCGACACAGTTGTTGTAACGCTGCCCTTGACCGACAACACGCGAGGCTTGATTGATGCAAAGGCGCTAGCGGGCATGCAAAGCCATGCTGTGCTGGTGAATGTTGGCCGTGGCCCCGTCATTGACGAAACCGCTTTGTATCAGGCACTCCAGACACAGCGCATTGGCGCTGCCATCATTGACACGTGGTACCAATACCCCAGCACCGACCACGCCACTTGCGCGCCATCACAGTTTGATTTTGCTGCGTTGTCTAATGTTCTGATGACACCGCACATGTCGGGATGGACAGAGGGTACTGTGAAAAGAAGAAAGCAATGCATTGCAGACAATGTCAATCGCTTGTCTCAAGGCCTTCCTTTGCGCAATGTCTTGAATTGACCAACGTCCAGCCCAGTTTGACTAGGTGCTTTGCCTGACTACGATCTCAAAACCCAAATCGAGTTGAGGATGTTCTGGCGTTTCGCCATGGATCAACTGCAAGAGCATCTGGGCTGCTGCCTCCCCCACTTGCGCGCGGGGCGTTCGCACAGTGGTCAGAGGTGGCCACATTTGGTCGCTCCCCGTTAAGTCATTGAAGCCTGCGATGGCCACTTGCTGTGGCACAGAGATGCCTAGGCGCATGGCAGCCAGCAAAGCGCCTTGCGCCAAGTCGTCGTTGCAAAAGAAAATGGCATCGACAGCAGCGTTTTGCTTCATGATTTGCTCCAACATCAAACCACCCAAGGCCAAGGATGAAGGCGCAGGATTCAGCCACTCCAAGGTGGGGTCGTACATTTGACGGGCCTTTAAGGCTTTGCGCCAACCTTGCAATCTTTGCATGACCCGAGGATCAAGTTGGGCCGCCGCAAAGACGATGCGTTTTTTACCTTTTGCCAAAAGGTGATTCGTCATCGCCTCGCCCGCATCAATCTGACGAAAACCCACGCAATACGGTCCATTTGGCATTGCATCTCTTTCTGCATCTCCAGAAGAAATGGGGCCTAATTCTTCAGGCAAGTCCATCAAGTGCACGCAAGGGACCTTGCTGCGTGCCATCAGTTTTTGCGTACTGGGACTGTGGTCCAAACCGGTGATTAACATGCCAGCGGGCCGATGGTGCAGCTGTTCTCTGAGCAGTTGCTCTTCCTCGCTGGTGTTGTAATGCGTGACGCCCATCAAGGTTTGAAAGCCAGCTGCGCGCAAGCTTCTTTGCGCCGCTTCTAACAAGTCCACAAACAAGGCGTTGGTCAGCATGGGTATCAAAATGGTGACGTGGTCACTGCGCTGAGACGCCAAGGCCCGCGCCGCCGGATCTGGGACATAGCCTAACTTTTCAGACACCGCCAAGACCCGTTGAACCAAGTCAGGGTCGACAGCCCGCTCTCCCCTCAAGGCGCGAGACACCGTGCTAGGGCTGACGCCAGCAGCTTGCGCAACATCGTTCAACGTGATGCGACCTGTTGATCTGTGATGTTTGGGACGGCTGTTGAAGGTTTTCAAGGGTTATTCCGGAGAGGAACTGAAATCATTGTGGTTAGGATAGCGCTATCCAAAGTATTTAAGCGCATTTCAATCAACACATTTGCCCTCGATTTCCCTAATGAAAACGGAAGCGCAACCTGTTTCACTTTTTTTTAGCAATGGGACAGCGCTGTCCAATCTGGCCATTTTCTCACTCAACATCTGATGTCAACCGAAGATCAACCACTGAGAATCATCGTGATGGGCGTGTCTGGCTCTGGTAAATCGACCTTGGCGAACAGCCTGAGCACAGCATTGCAACTGCGCATGAAAGACGGTGACGAACTTCACCTGCCCGAAAGCGTGGCCAAGATGAGCGCAGGCATTGCCCTCCAAGATGAAGACCGTTGGCCATGGCTCGATCGCATCGCAAACTACTTAACAGGCGAAGGCGAGCGCACTGAAACGGGTGGCATTGTGGCCTGCTCGGCGCTCAAACGCATTTACCGCGATCGCATTCGACAACATGCCGGTCCTGTGGTGTTTTTATTTTTAGATGGCGAGCCAGAGTTGATTCGACAGCGCATGCAGCAACGCGTGGGTCACTACATGCAAGCCGGCTTGTTAGACAGTCAATTGCAAACTCTGCAAAAACCAAGTGCAGATGAAAAAGATGTCATCACGCTCAACATCGATCAACCTGTCCCTGAATTGCTTGAACAGGCCCTTCATGCCCTGCGCGTTTCAACACTCAATGTGCTGACCTAACTTCTCAACCCCATAGGATTTACATGTTCATTCGATGCGCATTTTTTCAAGGCACAGTCAAACCAGGCAAAGAGCAAGCCTTCAATGACTACATCCGTCGCGAACTTGTCCCCTTGTGGACGCGCTTTCCAGGTGCACAAGAAGTGCGAGTTTTGCGACAAGTAGAAAGCGATGTTGGAGACCCTCACTTCGGCATGGTGCTCTCCGTTCGGTACCCCACACGCGAGTCCATTGAAATTGCTTTGGCTTCAGAAGTTCGACTCAAAAGTCGCGAAGTTTCTAAAGATTTGATTGCCATGTTTGATGGCAACGTTTTTCACACCGTGTTCAGTGCTGACGAGTACGCACTGCCCACCGATTGATTTTTCACCCACGTTAAACCACAGGAGACTCAACCATGAAAATTTCTCGCATTCTCGTTGCTTGCTTGATCGCCAGCATGGGCTCGGCCGCATTTGCCGCCAAGTTCAACCTCAAAATGGGCCATGCTGTGAACTCACTGTTTTCCCCGCCAATCAATTGGGCAATGATGCCGCCATGATCAATGGTGTGCGAGGTGGCACCATCGACATCGTTTCCAGCGGCGCCTCCAACTACAACGGCATTGTGCCCAACACAGCAGCCATGGAATTGCCCTTCGTATTTCGCAACGCGCAACATGCCTACCACGTCCTAGATGGCGCAGTGGGCACTGGCGTATTGAACGAATTGGCGCCCCACGGCATGAAAGGTTTGGCCTATTGGGAAAACGGCTGGCGCGCTTTCACCAACAACAAGCGTCCTGTGAACAAGCCTGAAGATTTGAAGGGCTTGAAAATTCGCTCCACGCCCAATCCTTATCACATTCAAGCCTTCAAGCTCTTGGGCATGAACCCCGCGCCCATGCCCATTGCCGAGTTGTACACGGCTTTGGAGACAGGCACATTTGACGCACAAGAACACCCTATCAACGTCACTTGGTCATCCAAGTTCTACGAAGTTCAAAAGTTCTTGACCGTCAGCAATCACGTTTACTCGCCCCTGATTGTGGCCATGAACAAAGGCAAATTTGATTCATTGCCAGCCAACTACCAAACGATTGTGGTGGACGCAGCCCGCGAAGCCGCCAAGTACCAACGTGACTTGAATGCCCAAAACGCAGGCAAAGTGATTGCTGAGTTGAAAAAATCTGGCATGCAAGTGATCGAGAACGTCGACATGGCACCCTTCCAGAAAATTGTGTCTGCAGAAATTGCCAAAACATTTGGCGAGAAAAATGGCGCTGCATTGCTGCAAGCCATCGAAAATACAAAGTAATCATGACCTCACAAGCCCTCTTCTCCCGGAAGAGGGCTTTGTTTGACGTTGGCACCCAATGAAAAAAATAAACGATTTGTTCTTCAAACTGGCTGAAGTCACTTTGGTCATCATGCTGTCGGCCATGGTCATCATGGTCTTTGGCAATGTGGTCTTGCGATATGGTTTCAATGACGGCATCATCAGCTCAGAAGAGTTATCTAGGTTCTTGTTCATTTGGGTTACCTTCTTGGGCGCCATCGTCACCATGCGTGACAACGCACACTTGGGCTTGGACTCAGTGGTCCGCAAACTCAACCTCACAGGCAAGAAAATTGCCTTCGGTATTTCAAATGTCTTGATGTTGATTTGTTGTGTCTTGATGTTCTACGGCACCTACAAGCAACATGGCATCAACGCCACAACACGTTCTGCTGTGACCGAACTCCCTATGAGTTGGGTTTATGGCGTCGGCTATATCACCAGCGTGGCCATGGGTTTGATGATCATTGGCAAATTGCTCGGCTTGGCCAAAGGTGAATTCAATGAGGCTGATCTGATTCAAGTGACAGACTCAGAAGAAGATGCAAAGCCCCACCTAGAAGGGGCCGCCAAATGACCGTCTTCGTTTTCATTGCCTCTTTGCTGGCCGCCATGGCTTTGGGAATGCCATTGGCTTTTTCACTCATTGTCTCGGGTGTGGCACTCATGCTGCATTTAGACAACTTTGACACGCAAATCGTGTCACAGAATTTGATCAATGGCGCCGACAACTTTCCCTTGATGGCAGTTCCTTTTTTCATGTTGGCCGGTGAGTTGATGAATGCTGGGGGCATGAGTCGACGCATTGTTAACTCTGCGCTGGTGTGGGTCGGCCATTTCAAAGGTGGATTGGGCTATGTGGCGGTTTTCGCAGCCATCATCATGGCCAGCCTGTCGGGTTCAGCGGTTGCCGATACCGCCGCATTGGCTGCGGTGCTCATGCCCATGATGCGCGATGCAGGCTACCGCATGGACCGATCTGCTGGCTTGATCGCAGCGGGCGGCATCATTGCACCCGTCATTCCCCCATCCATTGGCTTTATTTTGTTTGGTGTGATCGGCGGTGTGTCCATCTCCAAACTGTTCATGGCTGGCATTTTTCCT
>RFVJ01000110.1 GCA_009928125.1 Betaproteobacteria bacterium | reverse complement strand
AATGCAGAAAAAAGCGATCTTAAACACGATGTGCTTCCCTCTGAATCAGAGGAAATTTTCTTCAACGACCCACTCCTGCTCAATCACGATGCCAAACACAGTCAATCTGAACCTAGGTTCTTGGCTTTGGGCATCACCCACGAAAGACGTTTATTGACTGTTGTCTTCACATTACGTGAAAACAACACCCTGATTCGAATCATTTCTGCCAGAGATCAACACCGCAAAGAAAGGCTTGTTTATGCCAAAGCAAACTAAGCTTCCAAGCAAGGTCCAAACCACCAAGGCAATTCCCAAATTCAAAAGTGAAGCAGCCGAAAGAAAATTTTGGGAAGATGCGGCCAACGACGCTACGGAGTATTTTGATGTGGCCCATATGCAGGTTGCAAAATTCACCAACCTCAAGCCATCAACCACCAGCATTTCATTGCGCTTGTCCGATAGTTTGTTAGATGGCATTCGCCGCCAAGCCAACAAATTAGACGTCCCTTATCAATCGCTCATGAAAGTATGGCTCACAGAAAAACTGAGTGAAACCTCAAAGAGAACTTGAGTGAAGCCTCTTTCGACTTGGCCTGAAACTGCCCGCGCCAACATCGTGGGCGTCTTCACAGACATTGACGACACCCTCACAACCGAAGGCGCCATCACCGCCGATGCACTTCATGCTCTGCACGATTTAAAAGCTGCGGGCCTCATGGTCATTCCCATCACCGGCAGACCTGTCGGTAATTCCCGGCACCGTCATGGCCCAAGATTCACAGGGAAGAGAAACCGACATTGCGTTTGACCACAGCGAATTTCATCACTTGTCTCAAGCGCAAATTCAGCAAGTTTTAACACTGTTGAAAGAAGAAGGCATGACCGCCACGGTCAGCAGCATCCACATCAATGCGTGGTTTGGCGATCACAACAAATGGCATGGCGCGCAGTGGATTCTGAAAGAACTCACGGGCCGAGACCTCACAAAGGAACTTGACCAATGGGTGTATGTGGGCGACTCCACCAACGATCAAGTGATGTTTGAGCGCTTCACGCACAGTGTGGGCGTGGCCAACATCAAACGCTTTGAAAAAGAGCTGAAGCACCTGCCGAAATACATTGCCCAGCAAGAGCGTGGAGCGGGGTTCGCAGAGGTGGTACAAGCCCTTCTGGAAAACCCAATTAAACATCAGCCCCAGAACTGGTAAGGCATGCCGGCAGTGGCCAAGCCCACCACATCCACCATGGCTTTGTTCAACGCACTCTCTTGCGCATACATGGCCATGGCCGTGGTGTTCGTATAAGCATTGGGGTCAATGACCAAGCCGGGCACATTGGACTGAAGCAATTGCGCAACCGTTGCTTTGGAAGCACCGGGGCCAACTCGTGCATCGAGGGCCAACAAGGTTAAGGCCTCGTAGCTCATGCCATTGTCAAAGTAAAAGAGACCAATGCCGCGGTAAGCCAAGTTGGCCAAACCTTCTTTGCCGAATACCGCTCCCAAAATTTTGGCGGTGCGACCTGCGCTTTCAGCATCACCGGCGTCCAACGCCCATGCAATGTCAGTAAAGAAAATACGCTCTGTATTTTGTAACTCGACGCCACCCAAGCTACTGTTAGTAGCACTGACATTCCAATAAGCAGATGCAGCATCTTTCACAACTTTGAATTCGGTTGATGGTCGCCAAACTCTAAGCAAGTCAATGCCTGCACCGCCATCTACAATGTCATTGCCACCAATGAAGGTGATGGCGTTATTGAGTGCATTGCCAACGATAACGTCGTCATAAGGGGTGCTGATCACGCCTTCAATCAAGCTGCCTACAGCAATGGCAATGTTGTTAAATTGCGCCGAACCGTCTGTTTCTATGCCGATTGAACTTGATTTACCTGGCCGCAAATCAATGCTGGCAGGCAAGTTAACAGAAGATGCATCGAGGGTGTCGATACCACCATCGTCCACAATCATCATGCCACCCGTATTATCTGAAATCTTGTAAGTGTCATTTCCAGATGCATATGTTTTAGCACCGTACAGGTAGCGCAATGCTTGAAGATCAAAACTACCGAACCAGGTAGGCCATGCGCCATTGATGCTATTGGTATTCACATCCAACATCACCGTATTACCAGTTGTCGCAAAGGTATTGAGTAAAACAGTTGCGCCAGAAGTATCGGACTCAGACAATGGATGCTGAAGTCCCAGTGCATGTCCCAGTTCATGGAGCAACACGTAATATCCCTCTTGGCCTGGTTGCAACAGAGCCACTGTCTCTTGGTCAAGCCACACATCACCTGCGCGTGCATCACCTTTGAACTCGTCGGGAATGTATGAATAGCCACGTGTACTGGTTTGTTGATTGACACCCAGTCGAATTTGGCCTGCGTCGCTAGCCACTTCTGTGAAAGACAAGCCAGTTTGAGCTTGGAGTGTGGCAAAAAGATTTCGAATGGTCTGTTTCTGAGAATCGCTGAAGCTGAAAAAGCCCACGCCACCCTCACCACCCGTTGCAGGTGCTTGCGACAAAAAACTGTAGGTCAAGGCAACTGTGTTACCCGATTCAGCAGTTTGCCAGCCTTTGTAACTGCGCAACAACGTCTCTTCGCCAATCTTTGAAATGTCAATCAGCGACATCAAATCATAAGACTTGTTGATCTTTGTATCGTTATTCCAAGTATAGAATTTTTCAATGTTTCGAAATTCGTAAATAAAGCCTGGTGAGTTTGTTTGATATGCAATGAGCTTTCGGGCGTCTGCCGAAACCTGCAAAATCAAATCACCCTGATTCTGGTTTGGGGTCAGACCCAAAGTTACTTGATCGTTGCCACCGCGGCCATCGATCAAGATTAAGCCCTTTTGACCATTTCGATAGTTCCAAGTCCAAGGTCCTACCCAAAATGCATCTGCGCCTGAGGAGCCATAGGCCTGATCACCATCTTGTTTAAAGCCGTCAATTTTGTGCACATTGATCAAAGTGTCGCGAGTGCCAAAACCATCGAGGGCATAGCCAGCTTCCAAATCAACATAGATGGGCTTATTGGATCCCCAATACCAGACCGTTGCGTCGTACCACATGAACCCCTGGGGCACGATGAACTTGTCATTACCAGGTCCGCCTGTCGCTGTGCCACCTTTTTCAAAAGTAATTTCGTCATCGCCCTCTAGGGCATCATAGTTATCACCATTTTTGACCGTGTAAACGTCTTTACCTGATGTACCTTTTATGTCTGCCATTGTTTATTCCTTCAATTCAGATGTAACCAATGGTCTTTTTCGGGAAGTTACCCAAGTTAGGCATGACTGCCAAAGCTTGTGCAGGCGATAAGCCCAACCATCCAACGAGATCTGCCATGAACTGATCTGAAGAGAACTGAGGAATCCATTGACCGCGATATGGCTTGTAAAGAGAAGCATCGTCCACACCCGCAGTTTGTAATGTGGGGAAAGTGTTGCCATACACCACGCCGCCCTTCACAGGCCCACCCATTGCAAACCAATGGTTGCCCCATGCGTGATCTGATCCACCACCTGAAGCTGGATCAAGCGTTCTGCCAAACTCACTCATGATGACAGTAATCACATCGTTGTTCATACCGTAGCTCTGAATGGATTTGTCAAACGCAACCAAACTGTTGGTCACGTCGCCAATTTTCATTTCCAAGCCAGGATTTGAAGTACTGGTCGACAGTTGATCGACATGCGAGTCATAGCCACCGTCTTGCACCAAATAAATTTGTCGACGCGCGCCAACTTGCTTGGCATAGGCTAAATGCCTGGCCAAGTAGCGCAAGTCTCTGCCAATTTGCGCATTAGGGAAATCGCCAGTCGGTGCTGTGCCATAACTTTGGCCCATCGCAAACTGCACAGTGTCGTTATAGGCAGCTTGCAGACTTCTTGAAAACTCTGAGTCATACACATTACTTGACTGCAACCTGCTGGCCCACTCCACCCGTTGCCGGGTCAAACTGGTCGGGTCAGACAACTCTGCATTGCCCCAGCGTGAACCGCTGCCACTGTTGGCCAGGCTCAAAGAAGTACGGTTGCCCAAAACGGCGGTGTAGTCGCGGGCCATGGCGACCAAAGGCTGGAAATTCTTCATGTCGGCGGACATGGCATCCATGGTACGACCGCCCCAACCGCTGGTGTCTTCGTCGCCCATCCAACCTTGAATCCATTGCTTGTTGGCGGGAGAAAGACCAAATTGATGGCCAATGTGCGAGCCCGACAACCTCACCAAACTGTCTTTTGGCAATGCCAGTGCTGACCTTGCGTTGGCGTAGTCGTTGTAGGCAGCATCCGTCGGTACCAAAACATTGTTGCCATCAAATCCACCCGACAAAAAGACCACCACCAAAGCTTTGTAATCAGCGGCTTGAACATTTTTAACGGAAGCCAATGTGGCGGCAATGCCGGCCAACGAAACCGCGCCAGCATGGGATAAGAAATCTCGACGATTGATCATTTTGAAACTCCAAATGCGGGCGTGACAGAGGCCATGTCTAAATAAGCACCAACGAGCCTTAAGCCCTGATCTCTGTTCCACAAATTTTTATTCGCATCTATCATGCTTTTCGAAATACTGGCAGACAAGGTACCTCTGAAAAATCGCTCATTCATCAAGTCCATCAACTTTTCATCAGAGACAGCCTGCGCAGCTTTGAAGGTGGCAACATCACATCCCGCGTCGTTCAGGGCAGACTCATACTGAAGTGAATACATGAAACTTCCCATCCGACTTGAAAACTCTACTGAGTTCAATAACTTTTGCTCAGGCGCCAACACATTGGTACCTTGGGTTCTGTGATTGGGTGGGAAAAAGTTAAAGACAGAATTCGCATTCAATGGCTGTTGATTATTGCTTTGATAGATCTCATTGGGCTTGTCTGTCCTCTTGATCGCAACCTTACAACCTAGGCCTCTCAGGGCTGAAGTAAACACCATCACAGGTTCTTTGATGCGACCAAAATTATTCGTGGTCTTGCCGAAAGTATCACCCGCTCTTGCTTCTGGGTCTGTCAAGATGGCTGTCACAACTTTCGCCAAATTTCCTTTGGTATCTTTGAATACAGTGGCAACGCGCTGTAAATACGCTGGCGACGGGTCACTGGTGGTCATGCCTTGAATCAAGCGCAGCGCCACAAATGGTGCGGTATTGGGATGAGTCACCAAAATCTCGACCAAACTGTCGAGGTCTTGGGCAGCGGTTTGTCCTGCAGGAATGGTTTTCCCCAAAAAAGATTTGCTGCCAGTATCGTGACGCCCCGAATTTTCAATCATGGGTTTGCCGTAGTTGGCAAAATTTCGATTACTGATGAGGTTGGTGGGGTTTGGGACAAAGTTCCATCCCGTTAAAGCACGCGTCATTTCAATCACATCCTTTTGGGAGTATGTTTCAATGACTTTGCCATTGGCATCACGCTTGGGCGTGCCGTCCATGTTGAGTTGCACCAAGCCCACCGAGAACAGCTGCATGAGCTCGCGGCCATAATTTTCATTCAGCTGCCATTTGGTATTTTGAGAATTGTCCAAATAATTACCCATGGCAGGGCTCAGTGTGATGTTCTTTAACAAGTCGCTGTATTGACCTAGCGCACCAGACTGCAAGGTATTGAGGTATTCGAGACCCCCATACTCAGCCACTTTGCGTGTAGACACCACCAAAAAATTTGACAAGGCCCAAGTGGTTCGAATTCTGAGTTGGTCTTCGCCACCGATGAAGAAATTGAACAAATTCAAGTTGTAAAAATCTCGCATGCGATCAGCGGCAGGCTTGTCACGCTGGTCATCGTAGTTCACCATGCTTTCTGGCGTGATAATTTTTGTCGGAGGCAACTTCATCTGTGCAGTAATCCACGCATCGATACCTTGTGCCTTGACCTGTTCCATCATGCTCGGCGAAGGTCCCATGGATGCTTGTTCTAAAAACCTAGCGGCCGCGTAATGGGTCACGGAAGAGGGCGTACTCAATCCGCCCACTTGTCCCGACAAATTGGCAGTACCCGCGACATCTTGCCCGCCACAACCTGCCAAGAACAATGCCATGCTGGTGCACAGCCAAGATAACTTCAATTTCATATCGCTCTTCCTTGTTTTTTCCAAGCTCAGCCAGGCATTTGAAACGCCAAGCCTGTTGTTGTCAGACCTGTTAATTGCGGTGTGATGGGGTTCAGCGGTAGTTCAGATGCAAACACCGCCAAACTGTCAGCGGTGTACGCACCACTGGCAATCCAACCCACATACTTGTCAATTTCACTTTGAACGGGCAACGCGCCGGTTAAGCGCTCGTACACAAACGACACCACTTTTTCTGGCGTGCCAGCATCGCTGCCCAAGCGAATCTTCAGTGCTTCATGCATCAATTGAGCGGCACTGAATTGCTTGTTGTCCAAATAATCCAAGCAAATGCCAACATACGCCGGCACATTCACAGCCTCTGTGCCAAATACCAAAGAAAGTGATTTGGCTGCAACGCCTGCATGCCCATCCAAATCAAAAGCCAAACCCTTGTCGGCAAATTGCAGTCGTTCAATGTTGAGCAACCAATCGGTGCCTTCAGAATAATTGGCACTGCCCACCTCCATACCATTCACGCCTGGCTTGATGACGTAATTTGAAATGGCTTTGTCATAGACCACGGTGTCGATGCCGGGGCCACCATCAAAATTGTCTTTGCTCGGTGTGTTGATGTAGCGGTCCGCAATTTCCAGCGAAACCACTTTGTCTGAAAACTCTACCGCCTCTACATTGCGCAGCACGAGTTTGTCAGAACGAGACGCACCTGATACCGCATCCAAATAGGTGGTACCTTGAACGGTTGTCAGTTTGAATTTAGAAGCAGGCCAAAACACATAGACCGTGTCGAAGCCCTTTTTGCCGTCGATGTAATCGGAGCCACCTAGCGGACGAATGTAGTCGTCCAGATCGGTGCCGTTGATGACTTCAGATCCCGTGCTTAACTTTCCGACAATCTCATTGAGCAATGGTTTTCCTAGGCCAAGAGAAAAACCCAAACTCTACCTGAAATAGGCTGTTTATTTATGAAAAATATAAGGGAGTAGGGGCATTTCCCAATGAGCTCAATTGCCTCAGTTGGCCGCCAAGCTGGCGTTCACCTGCTCCACCGACGTCAAAGCATCATCACCCACCAAGGACGCCAAGCGCACCTTAGACAGCAAGAACACCATGCGAGCTTGCGCCAAATCACGCAAAGCCAGGGTGTATTGCTGCTGCGCGTTCAACACATCCAATTGAGTCCGTGAGCCGGCCTTCAAGGACATTTGGGTGGATTTCATCATTTGCTCAGCCGATCGTGCCGCTTGCTCTAAAGCACGTACGCGCAAGATGCCCTCGGTCACACCGCGGTATTCCTTGTGCACGCGCACACCCAAGTCTCGGCGCAAGGCTTCCAGCGTTTCTTCGGCACGGGTTTGTTCGGCCACGGCTTGGCGAATGGTGGAGTTCACATAACCGCCGGAGTACAACGGAATGTTCAGTTGTAAGCCAATGGTTTTATTTTC
>RFVJ01000109.1 GCA_009928125.1 Betaproteobacteria bacterium | reverse complement strand
TTGCGACGTAACCCGCACACCACACTTGGCCAGCAAAACCGCATCGGTGGGGTCCACAAACTTGTCTTCAATCACCCATTCCCAAAAGGTTTCGGTGCTCAGCGCGCATTTGTCTCTCAAGCCCAAGGTCGCCTTGGCTGCATCGGCCACTTCGTCGGTGGCTGCGGGCACGATGCGATCAACCATGCTGCATGGGAACGCA
The DNA here is from genome assembly GCA_009928125.1 of Betaproteobacteria bacterium. GTDB lineage: Bacteria > Pseudomonadota > Gammaproteobacteria > Burkholderiales > Burkholderiaceae_C > Limnohabitans_A. Next base: position 7,334 of record RFVJ01000109.1, on the reverse strand, counting down.
CACTGCGCGTCCATCCATTGCATCAATGCAGTATCTTGCGTTGTGGCTGTGGCATGCATCAGGGCTTGAAGCTTGTGGCCGTTGCCTTGCAGGTTGTCGCACGAGGCAATGGTGAGGCCGGGCAGTGCAGCGGCATGGCGCAAACGCAGACCATCGATTAACAGTTGGGCCAGCGCAGGCGTGTAACCTTTTTCGGTCACAGTGAGGGTGATCCAGCGCGTGCTTTTCGCTGCAATGGCGTTCAAGACATTTTGACGTTCGGTGGTGGCCACACTGGTCTGCCAGAGTGCACCGGGGACTTGCCATTCAACACCCGTCGCCCCTGCAACGCGCACTGAATATAGGCCATCTTGCGCGCGCAGTTTGTTCACCAAACCGGGTTGTGTCATGCCCACGCCATGAATGCCCCAGCGCGAATCGCCCTCTCTCAGCAGTTGGTCAAACACCATGGCTTGGTGGGCGCGGTGAAAAGCGCCCAAGCCTAAATGCACCACACCCGTTGCTGCTGGGTGAATTGCGTAGGCTGGTGTTTTGACAGATGCGGGAATTTGCGCAAGCATGCCGCGCGAGAGTTGAAGTTCAGACATGTGGGTTCTTTGAGGCCAGCGCTAGGGGGCAGTGATCAATGGCGATTCTTGAGCTTGGCTTCGGAGGCTTGAATCTCGGCCCAGGTGGCGTCGTCAATCCAAATGCCATTTTGTTCGCGATCGGCGCGTGCTTTGCGTTCGGGTTCGCCGGCCAACAGCACACCCTCGGTGCCTGGTGCGTCGGGGCTTTGACGCAACCAATCTTCAAAGGCCAAAGCTTCTTTTTCAAACGAGGCTTGTGTGCCCAAGCGCACAGGGTCGATGATCATGGTCAGCATGCCATTGAGCACAGCGCGTACCATCGCCACCCCCAAAGGGCGCCACGACAGGACGCGACAACACGTTCACAAAATGAACGGACACCAAGCCTTGCGCCACCGCCATTTCGGCAAAGTGGCCGATGCGCCCCAAGTGGTGCGAGCGGCTGAGTGCCACCGTGCACACGCCATGCTGCTTGGCACGTTCAATGCCCATCTGCATGGCCTGCACGCCCGTGATTTGGCCGTAGCCACGCTGCCCATCCAAGTTCAGCAAAGGGCCAGTGTCGAGGACCACTTTGACACCCGTGTTCGGATTCAGGCCACCCTCGAGGACTGCATCAACATAGCGCGGCACCATGCCCACACCGTGCGAGTCATGACCACTCAAATTGGCCATGACCAAGTTGGCGGCCACTTGCTCGGCCTCTGCAGCTTGGCTGCCTGCCATTTGAATGATGCTGGCAATTTGGGATTGCAATTGTGCGGCGGGAATGCATTGACTCATGACAGTACTTTCTGGTTGTGCAAAGCCACGCTCAAAGCATGGCGTGAGATGAGGCTTACATCACGGCGCCCACTTGCCATGGCACAAATTCATTTTGACCATAGCCGTGCTTTTCGCTTTTGGTCGGTTCGCCAGAGGCCGCTTGGAGGATCATCTCGAAGATGCGCTGGCCCATCTCGGCAATGCTGACCCCGCCATCGACAATTTCGCCACAGTTGAGGTCCATGTCCTCCTCTTGTTTTTTCCACAAGGCTGAGTTGGTCGAAAATTTCAAGCTGGGAGAGGGGGCGCAACCGTATGCGCTGCCGCGACCCGTGGTGAAGCAAATGAGGTTGGCGCCGCCGGCCACTTGCCCGGTGGCACTCACAGGGTCATAGCCCGGTGTGTCCATGTACACAAAGCCATGGGTGTTGACCGGTTCGGCATATTCGTAAACGGCCTGCAGGTTGCTGGTGCCGCCTTTGGCCACAGCGCCCAATGACTTTTCCAAAATGGTGGTGAGGCCACCCGCCTTGTTGCCAGGCGAGGGGTTGTTGTTCATCTCGCCGCCGTTGATGTCGGTGTAATGCTCCCACCAGTGAATGCGGTCAATCAGTTTCTGCGCCACTTCAGGCTTGACGGCGCGGCGTGTGAGCAAATGTTCAGCGCCATAAATTTCTGGGGTCTCGCTGAGGATGGCGGTGCCGCCATGTTGCACCAGCAAGTCGACGGCGGCACCCAAGGCCGGATTGGCGCTGATGCCCGAGTAACCATCGGAGCCACCGCATTGCAGGCCCACGGTGATGTGTTCTGCACTGCAAGGCTCGCGCTTGATTTGATTGGCGCGGGGTAACATTTCTTCAATGAGCGCAATGCCTTTTTCAACCGTCAAGCGCGTGCCGCCTGTGTCTTGAATGTTGAACACTTTGAGGGTGTCGCCTTCGCGCAAACTGCTGTGCGCCAACCAGGTGTTGAGTTGGTTGGTTTCGCAACCTAAACCCACAACAACGACGCCCCAAAAGTTGGCGTGCGTGGCATAACCGGCCAGCGTGCGTTCTAGCAATTTCATGCCCAAACCTTCGGTGTCCATGCCGCAGCCCGTGCCGTGCGTGAGTGCCACCACGCCATCGACGTTGGGAAAGTTGGCCAGCGCCGCAGGGTTGTTGCGTTTTGAAAAATGATCGGCAATGGCCCGTGCGGCAGTGGCCGAACAATTGACGCTGGACAGCACACCAATGTAGTTGCGAGTGGCCACTCTGCCATCCGAGCGTTTGATGCCCATGAAGGTGGCATGCTTGCGCGGTGCCTCGGGTTTCACATCTTGGCCGATGGCGTAGTCGCGCTCAAAATTGCCTTTTTCAGGGCCCATGTTGAGGTTGTGGGTGTGAACATGTTCGCCAGGTTGAATGGCGGTGCTGGCAAAGCCAATGATTTGGTTGTAGCGTCGCACAGGCTCGCCGGCTTGGATGGCACGCGTGGCCACTTTGTGACCCGGTGGTACCAATCCGCGCACTGCAACGCCGTCTACGTTGGTGCCGCTCATCAGTTGTGCGCGCGCAATGACCACGTCATCGGCGGGGTGGAGGCGAATGAAAAGACTCATGGTGTTCAATCACATGAAGCGTTTGGGCAACCACAGCACCAGGCTGGGCACATAGGTGATGACGACCAAACTGCCCAGCAAAGGGAACAGCCAAGGCAAGATGGCCGCGGTGGTCCGTTCTACGCTGAGCTTGGCGACCCGCGCCAAGACAAACAAGACCATGCCCATGGGTGGGTGCAACAAACCAATCATGAGGTTGAGCACCATCACCAGGCCAAAATGAACCAGGTCAATGCCCAGTTTTTGACAGATGGGAACCAAAATGGGAACCAAGATGGTGATGGCCGCAGTGGGTTCAAGGAAGCAACCGACGAACAACATCAGCAAATTGGCCAACAGCAAAAACTTCCAAGGCTCTTGTGTGAAGCCCAGCACCCATTCACTGATGGCTGCAGTGACACCCGTGGCCGTGAGCATCCAGCCAAAAATGCTGGCAGCTGCCACGATGAACATGACGGTGGCTGTGGTTTCGACGGTGTCGAGGCAAATCTTCACAAACATTTTGAAGTGAAGCGTGCGGTACCAGAAGAAGCCCAGCACGATGGCCCACACACAGGCCGCAATCGCGCCTTCAGTGGGGGTGAACACGCCAGTGGTCATGCCGCCAATGAGCAGCACGGGGGTCATGATCGGCAACACAGCTTGAAAGTCAAAGAACTTATCGGCTGCGAACAAAACTGCCAGTGCCACAAACACCGTGGTTTGGGGCGGTGTGTTCAGTTCAGTGACGCAGAGCCAAATGGCCAGAGGCCAGCCAATCACCACGGCAGTTTCTGCCAAGGCCTTGAATACGCGTGGCCAGTTGAAGGGCACATCCGAGCCCCAATTGTTTTTGTGTGCAAAGTAGCCCACGGTGATCATCATCAAGATGGCCATCAAGGCACCCGGCAAGATGCCGGCCAAGAACAAAGAGCCCACCGACACATTGGCCATCATGCCGTAGATCACAAACGGCAAGCTGGGTGGAATGATGGGACCCAAGGTGGCCGATGCGGCTGTCACGCCCACGGCAAACTCGGTGCTGTAACCATGGTCTTTCATGGCCTTGATTTCAATGGTGCCCAAGCCTGCTGCATCGGCAATGGCAGTACCACTCATGCCCGCAAACACCACAGAGCCCACCACATTCACGTGGCCCAAGCCACCCTTCATCCAACCGACCAAGGCCAAGGCGTAGTTGTAAATGCGGTTGGTGATGCCGGCGTTGTTCATCAGGTTGCCCGCCAAAATGAAGAAGGGCACGGCCAACAAAGGAAAGCTGTCAATGCCCGACACCATGCGGTGAATGACCACAAAGGGTGGCGAGCTTTGGGTCCAAAACAAATAAATCAAAGAAGCGCCAGCCATGGCAATGGCCACGGGAATGCCGCCGCTCATCAACAACAAGAACAAAATTTTTAACATCGAATTTCTTTCAGAACTTGAGGTGGTGTGTTCAACGGTCAGTCATTTCGGATCCAGGGCGTTCCAGCACGGTGAATCCGCGCTGCCAATGAATTTTCATGACCCAGATGGCGCGCAAACACATGGCGGCGAAACCTGCCATCACCACGCCATACACAATGTTCATGGGCAAGTCGATGATGGTCATTTTGTAACTGCCTAACTTTTCCATCATCTGACCCGTGAGGAAAGTGGCGGCTGCAAAAAAGCCGATGCGCATCACATCGACCAAGGTGTTCATGCCCTTTGATAGCCAAGCAGGCATGAACTTGTAAAAGAAGTCCACTTGAATGTGGTTGTTTTTGGCAACGCCAATGGTGGCGCCTGTGAACACGGTGGCAATCAGCAAATAGCGCGCGATTTCTTCGGTCCACGAGGCCGAGTTGTTCAAGACGTAACGTGTGAAGAACTGGTAGAACACCGTGGCACCCAAGACCCAAAAAAAGCCCAAAGCCACCCAAGCCTCAAGGGGGGTGCCTGATAAATCCACCTCGTCATCGGTGGCATGGAATTGCCCATCGTCGCCCATCACTTTGGGCATGGCGTCAAGGTCGGGTAGGTTGCTCATGTGGATTCCTGAAAAGAGAGACACAGGTTGAGCGCACAAGGCTCAACCTGTGAGATGCGCACCTGTGCCAAAGGTGCGCCTATGTGATTCAAGCGGGGTGCTTACTTGGCCGCTTGAATCTTGTCAAAGTCAGCTTTGGTAAAGCCCATTGATTCGAGTGGCTTGTTTTTCAAGACAGCATCTTGGAAAGACTTGCGATCGACTTGCACAATTTGCAAACCTTTTTTCTTGAACTCGTCGACCAACTCGGCTTCACGCGCTTTGATTTTGGCGGTTGCTCGCACAGCCGCTTCTTGCGTCACATCGGTGAAAATTTTCTTCTCCGCATCGCTGAGTTTGTTCCAAACGTGCGGCGCGATTTGAGTGGTCAAGCCGTCAACGATGTGACCGGTCAGCATGATGGCTTTTTGAACTTCGTAGAACTTCTTGGCCTCAATGGTTGTCAAAGGGTTCTCTTGGGCTTCAACCGTGCCGTTTTGCAAGGCCAAATAAACCTCAGCAAATGCAATGGGTGTGGGGTTGGCACCGCAAGCCTCGGGGGTGGCACGGTAAGCGGGCACGTCAGGCACGCGAATCTTGATGCCCTTCATGCCAGCGCAGTTGGTAAAGGCTTTTTGCGCGGTGGTGTGGCGAGCACCGTAGTAGGTGTAGGCGGTCACTTGAATGCCGGTCTTTTCGCGGAACTCTTTCACCATCTCGGCAAATACCGGGCTCTTGGAGTAAGCAATGAGGTGATCGCCATCACGGAAGATGAAGGGGTAATAAGCAATGCCAAAGCGAGGGTAGGCGCGCGCAGCGAACGAAGGGCCGCTGATGATCATGTCGACCGTGCCCAAGGTCAGGCCTTGGTTGATGTCGGTTTCTTTGCCCAAGGTAGAAGCTGGGAAGACTTGAATTTCAAATTTGCCGTTGGTGCGCTTTTTGATTTCGTCGGCAGCCCAAACGGATTCGGTGTGGTAGGCCTCTGAGGTTTCATAAACGTGCGCCCATTTCAATTTGGTTTGCGCTTGCGCCAAGCCGCTGCCCATGGCGCCTAACAGCCCTAGGGCCACGACGCTGGCAGTTGCGAGCGATTTCAGAGCATTTCGTTTGGTGTTCATGTTGTCTCCTGTGGGTTGAAATAATGAAAAATTGCTGGCGAAAAAAACTAAATTCGAGAAGGTGCGCTTCGCCAGCTAGCGCTGAATCGTTTGTGGGCTTGGTTCAAATGTTTTTGCATGGTTTTGCGGGCACGCTGAGGGTCGTGGTCTTCGATGGCCTCGAGGACGTCTTGGTGCTCTGCAATGGCAGCAGCCCATGAGGCGGGGGATTCAAAGTAATCGCCCAAGCGCTCGAACAAAGGCCCATTTCTGGCCTCCAAATAAAGCGCGAGGGTGTCGTGCATCACGCTGTTGGCGCAAGCATTGGCAATGGCCATGTGAAAGGCGATGTCACTGTCTCTGGGCACGCGGCCCGCTTTGGCATCTTTGTGCATGGCTTTAAGGGCAGCCGACATGCGCTTGATGTCTTGCGCCTTGGCGCCTTCAGCGGCCAGTGCGGCCATTTCGGCTTCAATCAGGGAGCGTGCGCGCATCACTTCAAGGGGTCCCCATTCGGCAGGCGTGTTGAGTGCACTGGAAGCAGCTGATTTTTTTTTGCCCAAGGATTGGACGTAAATGCCGGAGCCTGTGCGCACTTCAATCACACCTTCAACCTCTAAAGCAATGAGTGCTTCACGCACAGAAGGTCGGCTGAAACCCAGTTGCGTGGCCAAGTCTCGCTCGGCGGGCAGCCGTGAACCCACTGCAAATTCGCCCGAGGAAATCAATCCTTGGATTTGCTTGGCAATTTGGCGATACAGCCTTTGGGGTTCGATGGATTTCAAAGCTCAGGGAATACGCGGATTGGACAATTGGTCAGACCAGTTGCACAATCTTCACATGGAACCAGAGCGAGGGTCAAGCCAGTCAGGCTACGCATAAACCCGAACTCGTCACAACATTTTCATCATGACTTCAGTCACCATCGATCGCGTTCATTTGCGTCAAGTCAACTTGCCGCCCAAGGTTGTTCGCACCGACGCCATTCAATCCTTTGTCACCCAAGAAACCATCCTGCTCACCTTGGTGTGCAGCGATGGCATTCAGGCCACCGGGTACGCTTACACCATAGGCACCGGCGGCAGCTCTGTGGTGGCCTTGCTCAAAGACCATTTGGTGCCGCGTCTCATTGGCAAAAACCCAGTGCATGTGGAAGCCATTTGGAAAGATTTGTTTTTTCACACGCACGCCACAGCCGTGGGGGCCATGACCAGTTTGGCTTTGGCTTGTGTCGATACAGCCTTGTGGGATTGGCGTGCCCAAAGTCAGCAACTGCCTTTGTGGCAATTGCTGGGCGGCGCACAAAGCAA
>RFVJ01000108.1 GCA_009928125.1 Betaproteobacteria bacterium | reverse complement strand
TCATACAAAGACTGCGCCAAGGACAAGGTGGTCTTGGCCGAGAAGCCGAACTTGCCATTGGCCTCTCGCTGCAACGACGTCAAATCAAACAGCAAGGGGCTGGCCTGCGTGGTGGGCTTGGCCTCTTCTGTGACGGTGGCTTTGGCGCCTTGAACGGCCAGCACGATGGCTTGTGCCTCCGCAGCAGACCACACGCGGTCGGCTTTTTTCTCAGCGTCTTCAGCGTCTTTTTTCCACGCTGTGTTGAACCACTTGCCTGGATAGGTGCCTGCCGCGGCATCAAACTGCGCGTGCACTTCCCAATAGTCGCGACTGATGAATTTGCGAATTTGCTCTTCACGCTCGACCACCACGGCCAGCGTTGGCGTTTGTACACGGCCCACGGTGGTTAAAAAGAAGCCGCCATCGCGCGAGTTGAAGGCCGTCATGGCACGGGTGCCATTGATGCCCACCAACCAATCGGCTTCTGAACGACTGCGCGCTGCATCGGCCAGACCCTGCATCTGTTGGTTCGAGCGCAACTTGTCAAAACCATCGCGAATGGCTTGCGGCGTCATGCTCTGCAGCCACAAGCGCTGCACGGGCTTGCCCAAAGGAATGGTCTGCCCTGCTTTTTGCGTGCCCGCATATTGTTCAATGAGGCGGAAGATCAACTCACCTTCGCGGCCCGCGTCACAGGCGTTGACCAATGCGCCCACATCTTTGCGCTTAGCTTGTTTGACCACCGCATTAAGGCGGGTTTTGGTTTTGTCCACCGGTTTCAAATCGAAGTAGGGCGGAATGACGGGCAAATGGGCAAAGCTCCATTTGCCGCGTTTCACGTCAAATTTCTCGGGCGCCTGAATTTCCACCAAGTGGCCCACCGCGCTGGTCACCACATAGGTTTCACTCTCAAAGTGGTCCTCATGCTTCTCAAATTTACCGACGACCGGCGTCAAAGCGCGCACGATGTCTTGGGCCACTGAGGGCTTCTCTGCAATTACCAATGTTTTCATCTCATACAATCCGGTCTCGCGTGCGCGCATGCGCACGTGTACACACACGGGCACGCGCACACGCGCGCGCCCACATGTTTTCACCATAACAAATTTTTCACGCCGTGGTCAAAAAATCGAACCTGTCGACAAAATCGACTTCAAAGCCCGCTGCCAAGCCTAGCGCCTCGACCCCTGCGCCAGCGGCTTCAGGTCGCCGGGTGCAAGTTCGCCGATCGGGCGTCCACGGCAAGGGGGTTTTTGCCCTGCAAGACATCGCTGAAGGCGAGACGCTGTTTGAATACGTGGGTGAGGTGATCAGCTGGGACGAGGCGCAAGCGCGGCACCCGCATGACCCCACTGACCCCAACCACACCTTTTATTTCCATGTGAACGAAGACAAGGTGATCGATGCCTTGCACGGTGGCAATTCATCGCGCTGGATCAACCACAGCTGCAACCCGAACTGCGAAGCTGATGAAGAAAACGACCGCATCTACATCAAAGCCCTGCGCAACATCAAGGCGGGTGAAGAACTCAACTACGACTACGGCTTGATCATTGACGAGCCGTACACCCCCAAACTCAAGGCCGAATACCCTTGCTGGTGTGGCGCGCCCAATTGCCGCAAAACATTGCTGGCACCCAAACGCAGACCCGCCACACCCAAGATTCCCAGTCAAATCAAAAAGATTGAGAAAAAGATCAAAAAACTCAAAAAAGAATTGAAAGCCGTCAAAAAGAAAGCCTCGGCTTCGTCAAGCGCGTGATGCTTCCTCTTTTGCATTGAGTTCCAATGAGCACACCCGCATCCCCACTGCGTTGGCCCGCTGAAGCCCTCTGGGCGGCGGTGGTGCCAGAGTGGCCGGGTTTCAGCATCGAGGTCTTGCCTGAGATTGACTCCACCAACACCGAGCTCATGCGGCGGTCCCGCAACGGCGTGAACGACCCGATTTTGTTGATCGCCGAGCGACAAACAGCGGGTCGGGGTCGGTCAGGACGTACCTGGCATGGTGAAGTTGGTCAAGCGCTCACCTTTTCTTTGGGTTTGCCTTATCAACCCCAAAGCTGGTCAGGATTGTCCTTGGCCGTTGGGCTGAGTTTGGCCGAATCGCTGGGGCCCGAGATTCAATTGAAATGGCCCAACGACTTGTGGCGCCAGCACAGAAAGTTGGGCGGCATCTTGATTGAAGCGGCCAGCCAAGGCGGGAAAAGTTATGCCGTCATTGGCATTGGTTTGAACATCCAAATGCCCCCCACGCAGGACCTTCGAACGCCCGCAACGGCCATTGCTGAGTTTTGGCAAGAGGCAACGGCACCCACGGTGCTTGAGCGCATCATCCAACCTTTGCTCAAGGCCTTGAAAGGGTTTGAAACACAAGGCTTTGCGCCGCTTCAACAACGGTTCAATGCGCGCGATGCATTGCGTGGTTTGAATGTGCAGAGCAGCGATGCCCTCGAAGGGCTGTGTGAGGGCGTGGACAGCCAGGGGGCTTTGCAACTTCTCACACGCCATGGCCGCCAAACCATCCACAGCTCGGAAGTGAGTGTTCGTCCCCTATGAAACACATGAAACTTCGATGGCTGATTTTGATCTTGATGGCCTTGAATGCCCTGTTTTATAGTTGGCGACAAGGCATTTTTGAGGCTTGGGGCTTCGCACCTGAAAGTGCACGTGAGCCCGAGCGCACATTGCAACAAATCCAACCTGACAACGTGATCATCACAAGGGAAAACCCATGAGCTTGAAACTTTATTTTGCACCCGGCGCCTGTTCATTCGTACCGCACTGCCTGTTGCAATTGTCTGGCGCCGACTACGAGCCGCAAATGGTCAAGTTGCACAAGGGCGAGCAAAACGGTGACGACTACAAAGCCATCAACCCCCGCGGACAAGTGCCCGTGTTGGTCGATGACGGGCAAGTGGTGACCCAAATCTTGGCCATCATTTTGTACCTTGACCAAAAATTTCCTGACGCACATTTTTTGCCGACGGAGGCATTGGCGCGCGCGAAAGCCATTGAAACTTTGGCCTGGATGAACAACACCGTGCACCCCACGTTCACGCACATTTTCATGCCGCAAAAATTCTCTGACCAAGCAGAAGTTCAAGCAGCGCTCAAGGTCTTCAATGCACAAACCTACAAAGGCTTGTTGGGTGAACTTGAACAGATCGTGCAGCGCCATTTGAAATCTTCAGAATGGCTCACAGGCGCGCATGTGGGCCCTGTCGATGTCTACGCCTTGACCTTGACACGTTGGGGCTCGATTGCCGGCATCGATCCCACCACCTATCCTGCTTTGTGGGCGCATGTCCAAAAAGTTGCAACGCATCCGGCTGTGGCCGTTGTGATTGAGCGCGAAAGACTCCAGCTGAATTTGTTCAAGCCGGCCTGAAACAAAACCTGCGCAACTTGGCAAGCCAGTGGCGCAGTTTCATGGATCCGCAGATTCTGAGGCCATGTTGGTTTTGAATTTGTTGCTGGCCCGGGCAAAACGAATGGTGAAGCACGCACCCGGCGGTGTTTGACCCGGATGTGCCACGTCCACGGATACCGTGGCGCCATGCCGATGTGCAATCTCTCGCACAATGGGCAAGCCCAAACCAGAGCCATCCACGTTGCTGCCCAATGCGCGGTAAAAGGGCTCAAATATTCGCTCACGTTCCGCGGCGGCAATGCCTGGTCCATTGTCTTCAACCTGAACCGCCAAGGCTTGGCTGTAAGGGTCCACCAACAAACGAACCGTGATCACGCCCATCCGCTCTTGCGTGCTGGGGGTGTAGTGAATGGCGTTGTCGACCAAGTTGCGAATCATCTCTTTCAGCAAGGTGGGATTGCCTTGAACTTTCAAAAAACGACGCTTGGTCTCTGTGTCAGGCCCGTCGTAGCCCAGGTCTAATCCTTGGTCCATGGCCCTTGGCAAAGAGTCATGCAAGACTTCGCTGATCAATGCTTCCATGTCACACGACTGCAGATCGATGGCACCGCCTCCTTCTGCGCGGGCCAAGGACAGCAACTGATTGACGGTGTGTGTGGCTTGCACACTGGCGCGGCCAATTTGCTTGAGCGAATGTTTCAACTCTTCTTCACCGGCATCTTTGCGCTGCGCCAAATCGGCCTGCATGCGCAAGCCTGCCAAAGGTGTTTTGAGTTGGTGCGCAGCATCCGCTAAAAATCTTTTTTGTGTCGCGATCGAGTCTTTCAATCGACCCAGCAAATCGTTCACTGAAGATACCAACGGTGCAACTTCCAGTGGCACTGCTTTTTCATCAAGCGGGCTTAGGTCGTCTGATTTTCTAGCGCGAATTCGCTCTTCAAGTTCTGACAATGGTTTGATGCCGCGCACCAACGCCAACCACACCAACAGGACCGCCAAGGGCAAAATGGCAAACTGCGGCAGCATCACCCCTTTGATAATTTCAGTGGCCAGAACCGAGCGTTTCTCGCGGGTTTCAGCCACTTGAACCAGCACCGGGCCCATGCCCACAGGCGACTTGTCGGACACCAGCTGGACCCAGGTGTAGGCAACTCGCACCTCCAAGCTGCGCATTTCATCGTCACGAATTTTGACCTCGTAACTGCCCAGTTTCTCTTCCTCTTGGGGTTGCGGCAAATCGCGGTCACCGCCCAAAAGTTCACCCTTGGGGCCAATCACTTGGTAATACACCAAGTCGGCATCGTCTGCTCGCAAAAGCTCGCTGGCCGGTTGTGGCAAATTAAATTGCACACGTTGTTGATCAGGACTGAGCTTGACCAATTGCGCCAATGCTTGCGCGTTGTAAATCAGTGCGCGGTCAAAGGGTTTGTTGGCCAGGCCTTGTGCAACCAACCACGTGAGCGCCAAACTGACCGGCCACAGCAGCAGCAATGGCGTGAGCATCCAATCCAAAATTTCGCCAAACAAGGAGCGTTGCTCGCGGCGAAAAAAAGACAGCTGCCAATTCTTAGGATTCATTCAGCAATGACTTCTGGCAGCGCTGGCCGCGGATCAGCCTGGAATTTTTTCGAGGCAGTAACCCAAACCACGAACCGTGGCAATGCGGATGGGTCCTTTTTCAATTTTCTTGCGCAGGCGGTGGATGTAAACCTCAATCGCGTTGTTGCTGACCTCTTCGCCCCATTCGCACAAGCGCTCAACCAATTGGTCTTTGCTCACCAAACGGCCTGCGCGTTGAAGCAACACCTCCAGCAAGCCCAGCTCACGGGCAGACAACTCCACCATCTTGCCGTCGATGGTGGCAACGCGGCCGGATTGATCGTAAATGAGCGGGCCATGTTTGATTTGCGATGTGGCACCGCCCATGCCGCGCCGCGTGAGCGCACGAACTCGCGCTTCCAGTTCTTGCAAGCTGAACGGTTTGGCCATGTAGTCGTCTGCACCGTAGTCCAAGCCTTTGACGCGCTCTTCCACACTGTCCGCTGCCGTCAAAATCAAAACCGGCAAGGTGGAGCCGCGTGAGCGTAATTTTTTCAACACATCGAGGCCGTGCATTTTGGGCAAGCCCAAATCAAGAATGAGCAAATCAAATTCGTTGTTGGTCATGAGCGCAGCGTCGGCTTCTGTGCCACTTGCAACATGGTCGACTGCCGCCCCTGCACTGCGCAAACTGCGCAGCAAACCATCGGCCAACACCTGATCATCTTCAGCTATCAAAATGCGCATGCTTGTCTCCCGCTATGGCCATGTTTGGCTTTTGTTTTGCGCCCTGAGGCGCTTGTCCAAATTTTAGGCCACTATCTCAGCTCTGCGGTGAGAGTTTCAACACGCCCGCCCCCTCGTTTGCCATTACATGCAATAAGCCTCCAGCCCCAAAGCCACCACGGTTGCAACTTCAAGGCCCACGGCCGCTTTGAACTCTTCTTCCGCTTGCGCCACCGCCACTTGAAAGGCGGCCAACCACGCCAAACCAACTTCGGTGAATTCGATCAAACGTGCGCGTGCATCTCGGCTGTCGTGTGTTCTTTTCACCAAACCCCATGCTTCACATTGGTCGACCAAATTGCCCATGGCTTGTTTGCTCATCCCTGCAGCCTGCGCCAACTCCGTGAGCCTTGAGCCCTGAAGTGACAAATGCCGTGTGATGTGAATGTGCGCCGCACTGATTTGATCTCTTGCAGCGAGGTTCGAAAGCGCCAAAGGCACCTGCTCGTTGTGCGCCATCAAGCTCAAAACGCGTGCATCGAAACGCCTCATGGAATGGCCCAACAAACGGCCTAAATGCGTCTCCCGCCAACGGTCATCGTGAACCGCGGACAGCGGCACCTGGGCTTGTGAAGGGGCGGCGCAACTTTCATTGACTGGCATTTGCAAATGGTAAAGCAAACTGACTAAAAAATCTATTTACTCAGTACAACAATGCCATTACAGTACTGTTCAAGCATCCAGTCTTTGATCAACTTTCTAGATGCACCATTTTCAACCCGTTGATTCTCAAGGAGATTTTCATGAGCGACCCCAACAGCGACAAAACCAAAGCCCTGCAAGCAGCCCTGGCCCAAATCGAAAAACAGTTCGGCAAAGGCACCATCATGCGTCTGGGCGAGGGTGAAGTCATCGAAGACATCCAAGTCGTTTCCACAGGCTCCTTGGGCCTTGACATTGCGCTGGGCGTTGGCGGCTTGCCCCGCGGCCGCGTGGTTGAAATATACGGCCCTGAGTCCTCTGGCAAAACCACCCTCACCTTGCAAGTGATCGCAGAAATGCAAAAAATCGGCGGCCAGTGTGCCTTCGTCGATGCCGAACACGCCTTGGACATTCAGTACGCTCAAAAGCTTGGCGTTAACCTGCAAGACCTGCTGATAAGCCAACCCGACACCGGCGAGCAAGCTCTTGAAATTGTCGACAGCCTGGTGCGCTCTGGCGCCGTCGACCTGGTCGTCATCGACTCTGTGGCCGCACTCACCCCCAAAGCCGAACTCGAAGGCGACATGGGCGACTCTCTGCCCGGCCTCCAAGCCCGCCTCATGAGCCAAGCCTTGCGCAAGCTCACCGCCACCATCAAGAAAACCAACTGCATGGTCATCTTCATCAACCAAATCCGAATGAAGATTGGCGTCATGTTTGGCTCCCCCGAAACCACCACCGGCGGCAATGCGCTCAAGTTTTACGCTTCTGTGCGTTTGGACATCCGTCGCACCGGCACCATCAAGCGCGGCGATGACTCGATCGGCAACGAAACCAAAGTCAAGGTGGTCAAGAATGAAGGCATCAGCCGCCAAGGCGAAATCATCGACATGGGCGTCGAAGCCAAAATCATCGACAAATCAGGCGCTTGGTATGCCTACAACGGCGAAAAAATTGGCCAAGGCCGCGACAACGCCCGTGAGTTCCTGCGTGAAAACGCTGAATTGGCGGCCGAAATCGAAAACAAAGTGCGCGAGTCTTTGGGGATCCCACTGCTGGCCGAAGCCGTCGCAGCCGCCTAATCTCAAGCCTTTCTCCAGTTGCGTTCCTTGATCAATGGCTCAGCCCGGGTTTAAGTTGTCCCTCAAAGGACGTGCGCTGCGGCTTTTGTCGCAGCGCGAACACTCCCGGGCTGAGCTGGTTCGCAAACTTTCACCCCACGAAGAGGTGCCGGGCGAGTTGGCACAAGCCCTCGACGACCTCCAAGCCAAAGGTTTCATCGACGAAACCCGCGTCTTGGCG
>RFVJ01000107.1 GCA_009928125.1 Betaproteobacteria bacterium | reverse complement strand
TCCATTTGGTAGGTTTTCTTGTTGCCTTTGCCCAAGTTGGCGGCTGAGCCTACCGCATCACGGAAGGGGCCATAAAACGAACTGGCGTATTTGGCGCTGTAGGCCATGATCTGCGTGTGCACATGTCCCTTGGCTTCAAGGGCCTGTCGAATGGCGCCAATGCGGCCATCCATCATGTCACTCGGCGCCACCATGTCGACGCCGGCATCAGCTTGTACCAAGGCTTGTTGGACCAACTGGCCCACGGTGGGGTCGTTCAAGATGTAGCCATCTTCGTCCAGCCAACCATCTTGACCATGGCTGGTAAAGGGGTCCAGGGCCACATCGGTCATCACGCCCAATTCGGGGAAGTTTTTTTTCAAAGCCCTGACCACCGTAGGCACCAAGCCATTGGGGTTGAGGGCTTCGTTGCCCTGAGGGTCTTTGAGCGCGCTGTCGATGACGGGAAAGAGGGCCATGACGGGAATGCCCAGTTTCACGCAATCTTCGGCCACAGGCAACAACAAGTCCAAACTCAAGCGCTCTACGCCCGGCATCGAGCTGACGGCTTGGCGTTGATTTTGACCGTCGAGCACAAAGACCGGGTAAATCAAATCGTCAACGCTCAGTTGGTGTTCGCGCACCAAGCGCCGTGAAAAGTCAGTTCGACGCAGACGGCGAGGCCGGCTCAAGGGGTAAGGCGTGTGGATCGGTGTCATTTGAAAATTGTGCCTGAAGTTTCTCGTTTTGAGTGAATTGAAAGAGACCACTGGATGAGAAATCTTGAACGACATCAAGCCGTCACGCTTGTTCAAAAACAAGCCTCAGCGCTACACTTGACCCATGCTCTGGATCAAAGCCTTTCACATCGTCTTCGTGGCCAGTTGGTTTGCTGGCTTGTTTTACCTGCCGCGCATCTTTGTCAATTTGGCCATGGTGCCTGAAGACTCCCTGGCGGAGCGTGAGCGACTCCTGCTGATGGCCCGCAAGCTGCTCCGATTCACCACCCTGTTGTCGGTGCCCGCCATAGCGCTGGGTGTTTGGCTTTGGTGGGGCGTTGGCATTGGATGGGGCCCTGGCAACGCATGGATGCACGCCAAATTGGCGTCGTGATTTTTGTGGTTGTGAAGCCGTTTTAAAGACCATGCAAAAGACCGCGGCATGGCCCTTGGCCGGTATTTACGCCGCGCTCATTGTCTACGCCAGCCTTTACCCTTTCGACAACTGGCGCTCGCAAGGGGTCGATTGGACCGCCTTTTTGTTGGCCCCGTGGCCGCGTTACTGGACCGGCTTTGATGTGTTGGCCAATGTGCTTGGCTATGCACCTTTGGGATTCATCGGTGTGTTGGCACTCAGGCGCAGTGCCAGACATTGGCCCGCTGTCACGATCACTGTCATGGCGGGATCCTTGCTGTCACTTGGCCTGGAGTCCTTGCAACTTTTCTTGCCAGCGCGCGTGCCATCCAATGTCGATTGGGAGCTCAACACATTGGGCACCTTGATGGGCGCATCTTTGGCTTGGACCCTGGAGCGATTTGGATTTTTGGACCGCTGGAGTCGCTTTCGCGCGAAGTGGTTTGATGCGGATGCCAGAGGTGCTTTGGTGCTGCTGGCTTTGTGGCCTGTGGCCTTGCTATTTCCGGCGCCTGTGCCAATGGGTTTGGGTCAAATTTTGGAGCGCACAGAAGATGCGCTGGCCTTGTGGTTGCAAGACACGCCTTGGCTTGACTGGTTGCCAGTTCGTGAAGTGGAGTTGCAACCGCTGCTGCCCATCTACGAAGTTTTGTGTGTCTGCTTGGGGCAACTCTTGCCCTGCATGTTGGCATTCAGTTTGATTCGGCATGTGCACCAAAAAGCCATTGCCTGGGGACTTTTGATCGCTGCGGGTTTGGCTTTCACCGCATTGTCTGCTGCCCTGACGTATGGCCCTGCGCATGCATGGGGCTGGGTCAATCCACCCGTTCAATTGGGCTTGGTGTTGGCGGCCCTCTTGGCCTTGCCTCTGATGTGGGTTCGTGAAAAACCATTGCAAGTGCTGGCACTGGTGGGTTTGGTATTGCAACTGACCCTGCTGAACAACGCGTCAGCCAGTGCTTACTTTGCATTGACTTTGCAAAACTGGGAGCAAGGCCAATTCATTCGTTTTCACGGCTTGATCCAGTGGATAGGATGGCTTTGGCCTTTCGTTTTCTTGGTCTATTTGATGCGCCGCCTCTCCTCATCTCGCCCCTCTAAAATGAGCGAATGAGTGAAAACCAAACCCCCTATTACGCGCGCCATATTTTTTTCTGTTTGAACGAAAGAAAGAACGGCGAAGCCTGTTGCGCCTTGCAAGGTGCTCAAGCCGCATTTGACCATTGCAAATCCCGTGTCAAGGATTTGGGCTTGGCGGGTCCGGGCAAAGTTCGTGTCAACAAAGCAGGTTGTTTAGACCGCTGTGCAGGCGGCCCAGTGGCCGTGGTTTATCCAGAAGGCACGTGGTACAGCTTTGTAGACAACGCCGACATCGATGAAATTGTCGACAGCCATCTGAAAAACGGTCAAATCGTGCAGCGCTTGGTGACACCGCCCAATGTGGGGCGTTGATGAACACAGCCACCCAATCCGTGCAGTTTCAAGGACCCGCCGGCGTGCTCGAAGGCCTGCAGGACGAGCCTGTGGCGGGCGCGTTCAAAGGCATCGCGGTCATTGCCCATCCGCACCCTTTGTTTGGCGGCACGATGCAAAACAAGGTGGTTCAAACTTTGGCCAAAGCGTTTGTGCAAAACGGCTGGCGCGCCATTCGATTTAATTTTCGCGGCGTTGGCGCCAGTGCGGGTGTGTACGACGAAGGCCGCGGCGAGCTGGATGACATGTTGTCGGTCATTGCCCAAAGTCAAGCTCAAGCGCCAGGTTCTGAGTCCATGGGCTTGGCCCTGGCCGGCTTTTCATTTGGGGCCTATGTCACCAGCCATGCGGCTGCGCAATTGGCAACCACAGAGCGATTGGAAAAACTGGTGCTGGTCGGCACAGCGGCTTCGCGGTTTCAGGTGGCCCCAGTTCTAGCGGCGTTGCACGACAAAACCTTGGTGGTTCATGGTGAGGTTGACGACACCGTGCCTTTGGCCAGCGTGATGGATTGGGCCCGGCCCCAGTCCTTGCCGGTGACCGTGATTCCGGGTGTTGAACATTTTTTCCACGGGCAATTGCCCTTGCTTCGATCGTTGGTTAGCCGCCACCTGCGTGCTTGAAATGACAACAGGCAACATGCGTTCTTTGATTTCAGCCATCACAGCCCCAGTTTGCCGCGCAGTTGTGTGTTGGGCCGCAGCAGTTGGGTTGTCGGCCTTGACGTCACTCCACGCCCAAGCTCAATCTGCGCCTGAACCGCCTGAGGTTGCCGCGCGGGCCTACTTGCTGCTCGACGTGACAGCCAATCAAATTTTGGCTTCGCGTGAGTTGGACATGCCCGTAGAGCCAGCGTCATTGACCAAGCTCATGAGTGCCTATTTGGTGTTTGATGCACTGAAGTCGAAAAAGATCGACATGAAGCAAAGTTTGGGTGTGAGTGAGCGCGCATCGAAGATGCCGGGCTCCCGCATGTTCATAGACCCCAAAATGAAAGTGCCGGTGGAAGATTTGATCAAAGGCATGGTGGTTCAGTCGGGCAACGATGCCACCGTGGCGTTGGCCGAAGGGGTGGGCGGTACGGTCGAGCGCTTTGTGCAGATGATGAACGATCAAGCCAAAGTTCTCGGCATGAAAAACACCCTCTACAAAAATCCGGAAGGCCAGACAGAAGCTGGACAAACCACCACTGCACGCGATCTCGGCACCTTGGCCACACGTTTGATGCGCGACTTCCCTGAGTACATGGGCACTTATGCCATCAAAAAATACCGCTATCCCGGCACACCCACAGCCAATGACAGCAACCGCAACTTGCTAATCTTCAAAGATCCGACGGTCGATGGCCTGAAAACGGGACACACCGATGCCGCCGGTTATTGCTTGGTGGCCACAGCCAAGCGAGAGTTTCCCAATTTGGGGCCGCGTCGCTTGATGGCCGTCGTGCTTGGCGCCAACAGCGAAATTGCGCGCGCCAACGAAGCGCAAAAACTGTTGAACTGGGGATACACCGCCTTTGATGCGGTCAAGTTGTATGAACCCGGACAAGCCGTTGCCACGCCTGCCATTTGGAAGGGCAAGGCTTCCACAGTCAAATTAGGACGATCTGATGCACTGGTGGTGGCGGTCCCCACGGGCACGGCATCCCAAATCAAAACCCAATTGGCGAGGCCTGAGCCCTTGGTGGCGCCCGTCACCCGGGGGCAAGCCATTGGCAGCCTTCAAATTTACCGTGGTGAACAGCTTTGGGTCGACATGCCATTGCAGGCCTTAGACACCGTGGAGCAAGCGGGTTTTTGTTCATTCCAAACGTTTAGGGACGTTTTTTTAAATGCCAACCATCAATCAATTGGTGCGTCAGGGGCGCGAGGTCGAAAAGACCAAGTCAAAAAGCCCTGCGATGCAAAACTCTCCGCAGCGCCGCGGTGTGTGCACCCGTGTGTACACCACGACGCCTAAAAAACCTAACTCCGCTCTGCGTAAAGTTGCCAAAGTGCGCTTGACCAATGGCTTCGAGGTGATCTCCTACATCGGTGGTGAAGGCCACAACTTGCAGGAACACTCCGTGGTTTTGGTGCGTGGCGGCCGTGTGAAAGACTTGCCTGGTGTGCGTTACCACATCGTGCGCGGTTCACTCGACTTGCAAGGCGTGAAAGACCGCAAGCAATCGCGTTCTAAATATGGCGCTAAGCGCCCGAAGAAAGCTTAAGTTAGCTTTCAAAAAAAGGTGTTGTTCAGGTTTTTAGACGAGCCCGTTCAACGAAGTGACTCCCTGTTGGAGTCGAGTAAGTGCAAATTCAAAATGAGTTTGCAGGGTGTCTGGATCGGACGTCCAGCCATCAACTGAAGCAAAGAGGTGAAATATGCCACGTCGTCGTGAAGTCCCTAAACGTGAAATCCTGCCGGATCCCAAGTTCGGTAATGTCGAACTTTCCAAATTCATGAATGTGATCATGGAAGGCGGCAAAAAAGCGGTTGCCGAGCGCATCATTTATGGTGCCTTGGAAAACATGGAAAAGAAAACAGGCAAAGACCCTGTCGAACTCTTCTCAATCGCCATCAACAACGTCAAACCCATGGTGGAAGTTAAATCCCGCCGCGTGGGTGGTGCCAACTACCAGGTGCCCGTCGAAGTTCGCCCTGTCCGTCGCTTGGCTTTGTCCATGCGCTGGATCAAAGAAGCGGCCCGCAAGCGTGGTGAAAAATCCATGGCCTTGCGTTTGGCCAACGAGTTGCTCGAGGCCAATGAAGGCCGCGGCGGCGCGATGAAAAAGCGCGATGAAGTGCACCGCATGGCTGAAGCCAACAAGGCCTTCTCACACTTCCGCTTCTAAATCTCGGAGGTTGTCGCGCGGCCTCGTGCTGCGCTGCCAACCGCCGCAAAGCCCTGTAGAGACCCTGCAGGGCATTTGCATTTTTTGTTTTAACTGAATTCCAAGAGGTTGATCATGGCTCGCAATACTCCTATCGAGCGCTATCGCAACATCGGTATTTCCGCTCACATTGACGCGGGTAAAACCACCACCACCGAGCGTATTCTTTACTACACCGGTGTGAACCACAAAATTGGTGAAGTGCATGATGGCGCCGCCACCATGGACTGGATGGAACAAGAGCAAGAGCGTGGCATCACGATCACTTCTGCTGCCACCACCTGTTTCTGGAAGGGCATGGACGGCTCTTTTGCAGATCACCGCATCAACATCATTGACACACCTGGACACGTTGACTTCACCATTGAAGTTGAGCGTTCCATGCGCGTGCTCGACGGTGCTTGCATGGTTTACTGTGCTGTGGGCGGCGTGCAGCCCCAGTCTGAAACTGTGTGGCGTCAAGCTAACAAGTACAAAGTGCCCCGTTTGGCTTTCGTGAATAAGATGGACCGTACCGGTGCCAACTTCTTCAAAGTGGTGGACCAAATGAAGACACGCTTGAAGGCCAACCCCGTGCCAATCGTGATCCCCATCGGCGCTGAAGAAAACTTCACTGGCGTGGTCGACCTTCGCAAAATGAAGGCCATCATTTGGGACGAAGCCTCTCAAGGCATGAAGTTCACCTTTGAAGAAATTCCTGCGAACTTGGTCGAATTGGCCAAAGAGTGGCGCGAGAAGATGGTCGAAGCTGCTGCTGAAGCCTCTGAAGAGTTCATGAACAAGTACCTCGAAGAAGGTGACTTGACTGAAGACGAGATCACGGCGGGTTTGCGCATTCGCACCATCAATGGCGAAATTCAACCCATGTTGTGCGGCACCGCCTTCAAGAACAAGGGTGTTCAGCGCATGCTCGACGCAGTCTTGGAACTGATGCCTTCTCCTCTTGACGTGAAAGCCATCAAAGGTTTTGACGAAGACGAAAAAGAAGTCACACGCAAGGCCGACGACGAAGAGAAATTCTCTGCACTGGCATTCAAATTGATGCCGGCGACATCGCTGCTTGCGTGGGTTTGAAAGACGTCACCACTGGCGAAACTTTGTGCGATCCCAACTCCATCATCACTTTGGAGCGCATGGTGTTCCCCGACTCCGTGATTCGTCAGGCTGTCGAACCCAAGTCCAAAGCTGACCAAGAAAAAATGGGCATGGCTTTGTCGCGCTTGGCTGCAGAAGATCCATCGTTCCGTGTGCAAACCGACGAAGAATCTGGCCAGACCATCATTGGGGGTCAGGGCGAGTTGCACCTCGAAATCATTGTGGACCGCATGAAGCGCGAATTTGGTGTGGCGAATTTGGTGTGGAAGCCAACGTCGGCAAGCCTCAAGTGGCTTACCGCGAAACCATTCGCAAGTCTGTTGAAGAAGCTGAAGGCAAATTCGTTCGTCAATCAGGCGGTAAAGGTCAATACGGTCACGTGGTTCTGAAAATTGAACCCCAAGAAGCTGGCAAAGGCTTTGAGTTTGTGGACGCCATCAAGGGCGGTGTGGTTCCTCGCGAATACATCCCTGCCGTTGAAAAAGGCATTCAAGAAGCTTTGGGCCAAGGCGTGTTGGCAGGCTACCCTGTTGTGGACGTGAAGGTGACTTTGCACTTCGGTTCATACCACGACGTTGACTCCAATGAATTGGCGTTCAAGATGGCCGCGATCTTTGGTTTCAAAGAAGGTTGCCGCAAAGCCAATCCCGTCATCTTGGAACCCATGATGGCGGTTGAAGTTGAAACGCCTGAAGACTACGCTGGTAACGTGATGGGCGACTTGTCCTCACGCCGCGGCATGGTTCAGGGCATGGACGACATGGTCGGCGGTGGCAAAGCCATCAAAGCCGAAGTGCCACTGTCTGAAATGTTCGGCTACTCCACCACATTGCGCTCGATGTCACAAGGCCGCGCCACGTACACGATGGAATTCAAGCACTACGCTGAAGCCCCACGTAACGTTGCAGAGGCTATTGTGGCTTCAAGGGCAAAGTAAAGACATTGCGGGACTGATCAAGCTGCGCAGCAGTTTGCTCTGTCCCCAACTAATCAATCTTCCCTCACAGGATAGAAAAAAGTAAACCTGTCTGCGATCCAGTGCCACGCTGTACCCGTGCGGTGTGAACAAGCAACTGGATGCAAACATAAAAC
>RFVJ01000106.1 GCA_009928125.1 Betaproteobacteria bacterium | reverse complement strand
GGGCTTTGATGCTTTTGAGCAATTCAAAAATGGTGTGCAAGGCAATGGTCTCCGCGGCCACAGGCACGCCGGACAAACCCATGCGCGTAGCCAAGGGGCCGCTTGCAGCCACGCCTTTGCCCAAATGCAATTCTTGGGGACGCAGCCACACGGTGTAACCAAAGGAGTTGGCGTATTGCAGAGCGCGCTGAAGAACTTGTGTGTTCTCCAAAGCCACTTCGGCTTGGCTGAAACCTACGCAACCGGCTTCTGTCAGCTGAACCATTTCAGTCAGCACTTCGCCTTTTAAGCCTCGCGTGAGTGCACCCAAAGGCATCACATGGGCACGGTGGTGTTTCTCTGCTTTGAAGCGCAGCATTTCAACCAGGCCTGGCTCGTCGAGCACTGGATCGGTATCGGGTGGGCACACCAAGCTGGTCACACCCCCCGCAACAGCAGCGGCCAATTCCGAGTCGAGCATGCCCTCGTGTTCATGGCCAGGCTCTTTGAGTCGCACCGACAGATCCACCAAGCCTGGCATCACGATGAGGCCTTTGGCGTCGATGGTTTTTTGCGCTTGAAAATCTGCGGGCACTTTGCCAATCGCCACAATTTTGCCAGCCGAGATGGCGACATCGGCCACGGTGTCGGTGTTGCTGCTGGGGTCGATGACGCGGCCGCCTTGGATCAAAATTTTCATGGTCTGTTGTCTTTCTTCTTCTACTTCTGCGGATCAGGCTTCGTTGCCTGCCACGATGCTCATCACCGCCATGCGCACCGCAATGCCAAAGGTCACTTGCGGCAAGATCACGCTTTGCGGGCCATCCACCACGGCAGAGTCAATTTCGACACCGCGGTTGATCGGGCCAGGGTGCATCACGATGGCATCAGGTTTGGCCAGTTGCAACTTTTCGGTCGTGAGGCCGAAGCGTTTGAAATACTCTTGACTAGAAGGGAGCAAGGCGCCGCTCATGCGTTCGTTTTGCAAACGCAAGGTGATCACCACATCGCAATCTTTGATGCCTTCTTCCAAGTTATGAAACACCTTCACACCCATTTGCGCCATGTCGGATGGGACCAAAGTTTGAGGGCCCACCACGCGAACTTCGGCGCAGCCCAAGGTGGTGAGCGCATGAATGTCGGAGCGCGCCACGCGCGAGTGCAACACGTCACCCACAATGGCCACCGTGAGGTTGGTGAAATCTTTTTTGTAGTGACGTATGGTGTACATGTCCAGCAAACCCTGCGTGGGGTGTGCGTGTCGGCCGTCACCAGCATTGACCACGTGCACATGCGGTGCCACGTGCTGTGCAATGAGGTAGGGCGCGCCCGACTCGGAGTGGCGAACCACAAAAATATCGGCCGCCATGGCCGACAAATTGGCGATGGTGTCGAGCAAGGATTCACCTTTGGATGCTGAAGAGCGCGCAATGTCGAGGTTGATCACGTCGGCTGACAAACGCGTGGCTGCAATTTCAAAGGTGGTGCGAGTGCGTGTGCTGTTTTCGAAGAACAAATTGAAGACGCTCTTGCCGCGCAGCAAGGGCACCTTCTTCACTTCGCGGTCACTCACACTGACGAAGTTGGCGGCGGTGTCCAAGATGTGCGTGAGGATGTCGCGTGACAAACCTTCGGTTGACAGCAAGTGAATCAGTTCACCGTTTTTGTTGAGTTGGGGATTTCGTTTGTAGAGCATTCTTATTTTTTCCCTGCTGAGCTGTGGTCTTCTTGAACTTCAAAGCTGAACTCGCCGTTGGCCAAGCGAACAAGTGCCAAGGATTGGGTGTCGGGCAAAGCCACTCGCGCTGCAGCGAAATCGGCTTGAATAGGCAACTGGCGCCCCCCGCGATCAACCAACACCGCCAAACGCACACTGGCTGGGCGACCGTAGTCAAACAACTCATTGATGACGGCACGCAGGGTACGACCGGTGTACAACACATCGTCCAAGATCAGCACATCGGCGGCTTGAATCTCAAACGGCAGTTGGGTTTGGCCGCCGGAAGACAAGCCACGCTGCGCAAAGTCATCGCGGTGCATGGCCGATGAAATGCTGCCATGCTTGCCACTCAAACCCAAATCTTTTTGCAGTCGCTCGGCCAACCAAGCACCCCCCGACGTGATGCCGACCAAGCGAGTTTCAGGGGTGCACATGGTTCGCACACCGCGCAAGAGTTCGCTGTACAGCGCCTCTGCATTCAAAGCCAATGCACTCAAGGCAGACTCCTTAAA
Organism: Betaproteobacteria bacterium; assembly: GCA_009928125.1. Lineage (GTDB taxonomy): Bacteria > Pseudomonadota > Gammaproteobacteria > Burkholderiales > Burkholderiaceae_C > Limnohabitans_A. The sequence goes on along the minus strand of RFVJ01000106.1, from coordinate 5,589 downwards.
AATTGATCCAAAATGATGCAAGCCGACGCAGCATCTGCATCTTTGGCCCCAGCCGAAATGGCTTCGGTGGTGCTGTAACGTTCGTCGACTTCGTAGACACTCAAACCAAAACGACCGCGCAATTGGCGTGCAAATTTTTGCGCACGCAAGGTGTTTTCATGCGATGCACCATCGGGGTGGAAAGGCACCCCCACAACCAAAGCGTCGGGCGTCCATTCTTTGATGCGTTTCTCGATCTGCGCAAAACGCGCATCGCCTTCGGCCACCACGGTGGCTTGGGGTGTTGCTTGCCGAAGCATGCGATTGCCCACCGCCACACCGGTGCGCTTGAGTCCAAAATCGAATGCCAAAAAACGCTGCTGCGACGCAGGCACGGAGAGCGCTTGGTCCACGCTCATGCGTGACCCGCCTCGGACGACAGCATCCACGCTTGCAAGCCCAAGAGACTGAGGGCCTTGTCGTAGCGTTGCTCAATGGGTGTGTCAAAAATCACCGCAGGATCGGCGGGCACGGTGAGCCAGCTGTTTTCGCCAATTTCAGATTCCAATTGACCTTCACCCCAAGCGGCATAACCCAAAGTGACCACCACGCGCTGAGGGCCTGAACCATTGGCCATGGCCTCTAGCACATCCTTGGAGGTGGTCATGGCCAAACCGCCGGGCACACTGAGGGTGGAGGCGTAAATGGAATGGCTTGGGGCGACCCCTTCTTTGTTGGGATTTTCTGAATCCACTGAATCATTTTCCAACATGGGTTCGTGCAACACAAACCCACGTTCTGTTTGAACCGGTCCCCCGTGCAATACATTGCATTGCAAAAGGTCTTGTCGCAACAGGGGTAACTCGACTTTCTCAAACAAATGCTTCAGACTGAGATCGCCGGGTTTGTTGATGATCAAGCCCATGGCACCGCGCTCAGAGTGCTCACACACATACACCACACTCTTGGCAAATGTAGGGTCCTCCAGTCCAGGCATGGCAATCAAAAAATGATGCGAAAGCTGAGTGGAGGCAAAATCGGCAGACATGCTCCAATTTTAACGGCCTCTATCCCATGCACAAACCCTTTTCTACCGGCTTGGTCTGGTTTCGGCGAGATTTACGCGTTGCCGACAACACGGCCCTCTTCCACGCCCTCAAAAACTGCAACAAAGTGCAGTGTGTGTTTGTGTTTGACACCGGCATTCTGAACGAGCTGCCCCGTCAAGACCGCCGGGTCGCCTTCATTCAAGCCTCATTGGTCGAATTGGACCAACTGTTGCGCCAAGCCGCCCTGGAGGCGGGTGTCGATCGCAAAGCAGCGGATCAAGTAGGACTCATGGTCTTACACGGTAACCCCGTCCAAGAAATTGCGCGTTTGGCCAAGCAAATTGAAGCTCAAGCTGTTTTTGCCAGCCACGACGACGAGCCAGCCGCCTTGGCCCGAGATGCCCAAGTGCGCGGCGCCTTGGCCAATGCCGGCATCGCTTTGCACACCTACAAAGACCATGTGGTTTTCGAGCGACAAGAGGTGCTCACCTTGGCTGGCAACCCCTACACCGTGTTCACACCCTACAAAAACGCCTGGCTCAAGAAGTTACAGCCCCAAGATTTGGCACCTCACCCTGTGGCCGAGTACGCAGCTGCTTTGGCGCCTCGCCCTGTCGCGCGCCAATTGCCGGTGCCCTCCCTGACCGACATCGACTTCGAAGACATCGACCTTCCCGCCTTGCACTACCAAACAGGGTTTTCTGGCGGCCAAGCTTTGCTACAAGACTTTCTGAACCGCATCGACCGGTACGACGAAACCCGCAATTTCCCAGCGGTCAAAGGTCCCAGTTATCTCAGTGTGCATTTGCGTTTTGGTACCGTTTCTGTTCGGCAATTGGCCCTCGAGGCATGGCGTCGCCACACAAGCAGCGAAGGCGCCAGCGTCTGGTTGTCCGAACTCATATGGCGCGATTTTTACGCCCAAATATTGGCCAATTTCCCCCACGTGGCCGAGCGCAGTTTCAAAGCCGAATACGACGCCATCCAATGGGACCATGGACCCCACGGCAAAGCCCTGTTTGCCGCATGGTGCGAAGGCCGTACAGGCTACCCCCTGGTCGATGCAGCCATGGCCCAAATCAACCAGACTGGCTACATGCACAACCGTCTGCGAATGGTGGTGGCCTCATTCCTGACCAAAGACCTGGGCGTCGACTGGCGCTGGGGCGAGAGATACTTTGCCCAGCACCTCATCGACTTTGACCTCTCGGCCAACAACGGCGGCTGGCAATGGGCCAGTTCCAGCGGGTGCGATGCGCAGCCCTACTTTCGCATTTTCAACCCCGTCACCCAAAGCGAAAAGTTTGACCCACAGGGCAAATTCATCAAACGCTATTTGCCACAGCTTGCGGGCTTACAAGGCGCAGACATCCATGCGCCATGGGACGCCAAACCCCTGGCTTTGCAAGCGGCTGGGGTGACGTTGGGAAAAGACTACCCTCTGCCCGTGGTCAACCACGCAGAGGCCCGAGAGAAAACGCTGGCGCGCTACGCCGTCGTCAAAAAAGCCGCCTGAACAAAGTCTGGCAGCCGGGGGGCTTTTAGATGGCCACCATTTCAAAGTCTTCTTTGCGAGCGCCGCACTCTGGACAAGTCCAGTTCATGGGCACATCGGCCCAAGCGGTGCCGGGCGCAATGCCGTCCTCTGGGCAACCAGCGGCCTCGTCGTAAATCCAGCCGCAAATTAAGCACATCCAAGTTTGAGTATCAGTCACAGTGTGGCACCGGTGTCGAATAGAATGAAACGATTGTATCGGGCTTCACTGTAACCCATGACCACTTCTTTACCTCCGTCAGATACCCCCGATCTGGCCAACGACAGCGAAGACGACGCGACCATTGCGTGTGTATTGGTGTTCAACGCCAGCGACCCCAGTGGCGCCAGCGGCATCAGCGCTGACGTTTTGGCCATTGCCTCGGTGGGGGCTCACGCCCTGCCCGTCCTCACGGGCGCCTATGCCAAAGACACCGCACAAACTTTCGACTTTTTCCCCTTGCAGATGTTCCCCCACAGGTCATCAAGGTCGGCTTTGCCGGCAGCGCCGAAAACATCAGCATCATTGCCGAACTCACGGCCGACTACGACGGCGTGCCGGTCGTGGCTTACATGCCCAACCTGTCTTGGTGGGAAGACGACCAAATCGATCAATACCTCGATGCCTTCCGCGAACTCTTGTTGCCGCAAACCAGTGTCTTGGTTGGCCATCACAGCACGTTGCGTCGCTGGCTCTTGCCCGACTGGTCCAGTGAAAAAAACCCAGGACCCCGTGACATTGCCAAAGCGGCATCCGAGTTGGGTGTGCCTTACACCTTGGTCACCGGCCTCACCGCCTCCGACCAGCACATCGACAACGTCTTGGCCACACCTGAAACCGTGGTGGGCCACGAAAAATTTGAACGCATCGAGGCCGTCTTCAGTGGTGCAGGCGAAACCCTGTCCGCGGCTTTGGCAGCCTTGATTGCCACCGGCCTCGACTTGTCGGTGGCAGCCAGCGAAGCTTTGCACTACCTGGACCGGTGCTTGGACGAGGGTTTTCGCCCGGGCATGGGGCATGTCATTCCCGATAGACTCTTCTGGGCCTTACCCGAAACCGAAGAGGGCGAGGAAGGCGACGAAGGCGGCCCCGACATGAATGCCGATTTTTTTGAAATGCCGATCAATGAAACCAAACACTGACCTCAACGACACCCTGTTCGAACGCGCACGCCAAGTGATTCCTGGCGGCGTGAATTCCCCTGTTCGTGCATTTCGCGCTGTGGGCGGTACGCCTCGCTTTGTGAAGCGCGCGCAAGGCGCTTACTTTTGGGATGCCAACGGCAACAAATACATCGATTACATCGGTTCTTGGGGCCCCATGATCTTGGGTCATGGCCATCCCGCTGTTTTAGAAGCCGTGCAAAAAGCCGCACTCGATGGCTTCTCGTTTGGCGCCCCCACAGAGCGCGAGGTCGAGTTGGTGGAAGCTTTGCTCAAATTGGTCCCCTCCATGGACATGGTGCGTTTGGTCAGCTCGGGCACCGAAGCCGGCATGAGCGCTTTGCGCTTGGCTCGTGGGGCCACAGGACGCAGCAAAATCATCAAATTTGAAGGCTGCTATCACGGCCACGCGGATGCCCTCTTGGTCAAAGCGGGTTCGGGCTTGGCCACCTTCGGTAACCCCACCAGCGCAGGCGTGCCGCCTGAAGTGGTGCAACACACCTTGGTGCTCGAGTACAACAACATTGAGCAATTGGAAGAAGCCTTCAAAATTCACGGCAACGAGTTGGCGTGTCTGATGATCGAGCCCATCGCTGGCAACATGAATTTTGTGCGCGCCAGCGTGCCTTTCATGAAACGTTGCCGCGAACTGTGCAGTCAATACGGCGCCTTGTTGGTGTTTGACGAGGTGATGACCGGTTGCCGTGTTGCCTTGGGCAGCGCTCAAAGTGTTTACGCCAAAAGCATCCCGGGTTTCGAGCCCGACATGACCGTCATGGGCAAAGTGATTGGCGGCGGCATGCCCTTAGCAGCCTTCGGTGGCAAGCGCGCGGTCATGGAACAACTGGCGCCATTGGGTCCGGTGTACCAAGCCGGCACCTTGAGTGGCAACCCTGTCGCCACCGCTTGCGGTCTGGCCACTTTGGCCGAAATCAGCAAGCCAGGTTTCTTTGATGCGCTGAGTGCGCGGACACGCTCATTGGTGGATGGCCTGTCAGCTGCAGCGGCGGCAGAGGGTGTGCCCTTTGCAGGTGATTGTGAAGGCGGCATGTTTGGTTTCTTCTTGTTGCCCACCTTGCCCAGCAATTACCCCCAAGTGATGAAGACCGATGGCAACAAGTTCAACACCTTGTTCCATGGCCTGCTTGACCGTGGCGTTTACATTGCACCAGCGCTTTACGAAGCTGGCTTTGTCAGTGGCGCACACACTGCGCAGGACATTGCCGACACCGTGAGTGCAGCGCGCGAGATTTTCAAGACGCTCGCTTAAGCTTCGCACTCAGGCGATGGGTTCATGACTCGCGGGTGATGCCCGTTTCCTTGACGATCTTGGTCATCAGATCTCGGTCGGCAAGGAACACTTTGTTGAAGGCGTCCAAATTCCACTGCGGCGACTCCATGCCCAAGGCCAACAAGCGTTCCTTCACCTCTTTGTTGCCAATGATCTTGTTCACAGCCGCATTGATTTTTTCTTGAATGGCCACAGGTGTGGCTGCAGGTGCCAGTAAACCAAACCACGATTCGAAGTGAAATCCGGCCAGACCTGATTCCGCCAAGGTGGGGATGTTGGGCAACAAAGCTGAACGTTTTTTGGACGTGATGCCAATGACGCGCAGACGCGAGTCTTGCAAATAAACACCGACACCTGCCGTGGGCACGATCACCGCATTGCCACGTCCGCCTGAGACGTCCGTCACGGCCTCAGCGGTACCTTTGTAAGGCACGTGCACCATGTCAATGTCGGCCGTCTTGGCAAAGTAGGCCATGGCCAAATGCGTGGAACTGCCCACCCCCGCAGAGTTGTAATTGAGGACACCAGGTTTGCTTTTGGCATATTGAATGAACTCACCCGCAGTTTTCACA
>RFVJ01000105.1 GCA_009928125.1 Betaproteobacteria bacterium | reverse complement strand
GTGCCTGACCTTTGAATGGATTTGTTTGCCCCATTGGGGACCTCATGACATCGAAGCCGAGTGTCGCTTGGAAGCCAGTGTGCGCATGCAATTGGCACCACAGCAAGTGGCCCTTGACTATCGGGTTCACCTGCCAGTCAAAGGAAGTTTGCAGATCACGGTGTGGGCATATGAGATGTTCAAACTCCATGAGCGCATGGCACAAATGAAAGATCTGGGATTTGAATTGAAGGTGTTCACAACTCAAAGTCAATGGCCTGGGTTGTCCCGCTTCTTTCGACATTCGTTCAAGTCGCAGCAGGCTTTGCATCAACGCATCTTGGAACAGAGGGTGTCTGTCCCGTGTGCAGGCGAGGCAGCATGTTGAACTGGTTACAAAACGCTGTCCATCGCAGCAAGCGCAGGCGTCGCTTCATGCAAATTGCGTTGGGCATGGGGTTGTTGCTCGGATTGGCAATCACGGGCCAACAAGAACGCATGGCCATGGATGAATTGGCCGCCACATCCAACCATCTGGTCACAGACCATGGACAGTTGAAGGGCACTTTGATTGCAGACCCATCGGCCACTGTGGCTGATTTGAAGGCACGCCAAGCAAGTTTGGCACGTCGACAGGCACAGCGTGAAGACATTTCTGAGGTTCAAGCGATCTGGCGGAGCGCGCGAGAAGGGCACCAGGGGCAAGTTGGCGATGCCTCCACCGCCATGCGTTTGCGAACACATCAATTTCAAAATGGCCTGTTCACATGGGAGGTCGAAGCCGAACCATCTCAAGATGTTTCGGTGTTGTTGCAAGCCCTGAACCGTTTTCCAGGGTGGTTGCAAGCGCCTTCTTTGGTGCAATTGCAGACCGATTTGAGTTTGCCCAGTGTGGTGACGACAAAAGGCTGGGTGTTCCAGATTCAGGCCGATCTCTTCGGCAAACAAGGAACGGGTTCATGAGCCGCGCCAAGGCCTTCCAAGATGTCACGGCCCTTTGCGGCAATTGGATGCTTCAGCGATGGCCCAAGTGGGTGTTGAATTGGCAGAACCAAAGCCTTTTTGCCTCGCCCATGCAAGTGGCAGGGGCGGCCTTGTTGTTGTGTTCATGTCTGGGTGGCTTGGTGCCAGTGCTTTGGCGCGGCTGGGTCGCTGCGTTTGGCTTGTCTGTTCCCAGTGCGCAGTGGATCGAACACCAACAGCAGGTTCAAGAAACCATGCGGCTAGCAGTCTTGCAACAATCGCAAGCCCAGTCAGCGGAGGCTGCTTTCGCGCAGCAGGACTTGCTGCTGCGCCAGTATCAAGCCCATGTCGATGATTTGTTGGTGGCTTGGCCCAATTCGGCCATCCGTTTGACCTTGCTCCCTCGATTGCACCGCATGGCACAGCTACGCGGTTTGGTGGTGCAACAGGTCAAGCTGACGCCAGAACCAACTGTGCACGGCTTTGAGGCCAGTGCTTTGAAGTTCAGTGTGCTGGGGACAGAAGTCGCTGTGAACGCCTATTGGCAAGACCTGGACCAATGGCTTCAAAACGGGCTGTGGACAGCATGGGTCTGCCGCAGGCAAGCCGATGGGCGCTATGTTTTAGAGGGGCATCTGTTTTTGTGGTGGGATGCACAAGACGCCGATACCGATACAGGTGTTGCGTTGCAGTTTGAAGCGGCTGCACTTGCAAATTCACGCGACCCATCGCGCGAGCCATCGGCGCACGTTTTGCCCAAGGAAAGTCATTCACAGATGCGGGTGGTGGGTCTTGCGCAGTCCAGTCATGCCAGTGACCGTGGTGAAGCTTGGACTTGGGTTCGTTCTGGATCGCAAACGCATTTGGTGCGACCAGGTCAACAGCTTGGCCTAGAGCAAAGCCAAGCCAAACGAACCGATGCACAGGGGCTTTGGCTCAGTTCAGGTGGGGGTCAACCGGAGGTCCGGCTTGAGTGGGAAGGCGTGAAGCCATGAAGCGAAGGCCATGGGCTCGGGCATGGGGGGTCGGTCTTTGCATCTGCATGCTGAGCCCTGTGCTGCAGGCTGCCGATGACAAACTGAAGTGGACATTTCAAAACATGGAGGTCAAAGCTTTGTTGCATGCCTTGGCCGAAATGGGGCAACACAATTTGATTGTGGCCGATGGCGTTACCGGTCCTGTCAGTCTGCATTTGAAAGACATGACATGGCGAGAAGCACTCGACGTGGTGGTGCAATCCAAAGGGCTAGAGGCCACCAGCAAAGATGGCGTTTTGTGGATCAGCTCCCGCAACGATACCGCCGAGCGATTGCAAGCCTTGGCCATCACCTTGAAGTACGCCAAAGCCCTTGATGTGGCGCAGCGCTTGCAGGGGAGTGCAGGGGCATCAGGTCAACGTTGGTTGAGTGCCCGTGGCACGGTCATGGCCGAACCTCGCACCAATCAGTTGTTTTTCTTGGACACTCAGGCAGCCTTGAAGCAGCTGCAAAACATCATTCAATGGCTGGACATTCCGGTGCGACAGGTCATGATCGAAGCGCAAATCGTGGAAGCTGAAGCGCAATTTGGCAAATCCTTGGGTGTTCGTTTGGGCGGCGCATTTGCCAGCAGCTTTGCAGCACCCTTTGCAGCTACTGCCAAGCCTGTTCAGTTGGCCATTGGCGGTCAAGGCATGGCCGCATCGGGGGGCGTCCAGCCCAGTTATTGGCTCAATTTGCCAGCAGGCTCGGCAGGGCAAACACTGTTTCCGCCTGCCAGTTTTGCGGTGTCCTTGTTCAATGCGGCCGCCAACCAATTTCTCAACCTCGAAATCTCAGCGATGGAGGCCGACGGCAAAGGCAAAGTGATTGCCAGTCCCCGGGTGGTCACCGCCGACCAAACCAAGGCCTTGATCGAGCAGGGCACCGAGTTACCGTACCAGGTGAGCAATGGCAACGGGGCGGCATCGATTGCCTTTCGAAAAGCCAACCTCAAACTCGAAGTCACGCCGCAAATTACCCCAGAGGGGGCGGTGGTCTTGGAACTCGACATTGCCAAGGACAGTGTGGGTCAGGTCACCACGGCGGGCTATGCCATCAACACCAAACACGTCAAAACCCAAGTCTTGGTGGACAACGGTGGCACCGTGGTCATTGGCGGTATTTTGGAAACCTCAGACAAGCAAGATGAGGCGCGGGTCCCGGGCTTGGCCAGCCTGCCAGTTTTGGGCAAATTGTTCCAAAGTGAGCAGGTCACCCAGCGAAAAACCGAGCTTCTGATCTTTGTCACCCCCAGAGTGCTGGCGGAATCGCCACCCAGCGCGGCCTCGAATACACTTAGGGACTCATTTCAACCTTGAATTTCTTCTTTTGCTCATTATTTTTGTTGGCCTCCCAGGATCTGGCAAAACGACCATCGGCAGACAGATGGGGCGTCGTCTCGGCTTGCCTTTTCTAGATTCCGACAACGTCATTGAGCAACGCTTGGGTTGTTCCATTCGTGAGTTTTTTGACCGCGAAGGTGAAGAGCGATTCCGCGACATTGAGCAAAACGTCATCGACGACCTCAGCAAGCACCATCACGGTGTCTTGTCGACCGGTGGCGGGTCGGTCTTGCGCGAAGCCAATCGACAACATTTGCGCGCGCGGGGCAAGGTGGTTTATTTGCGCTCAAGCCCTGAAGAAGTGTTTCGGCGTTTGAAGCACGACATGCAAAGGCCATTGCTGCAAGTCAACGACCCCCTCGAAAAATTGCGTGCCCTGTTTCAAATGCGCGATCCACTCTACAAAGAGACGGCGCACCATGTGTTTGACACGGGCAGACCCAGCATCAACCGGTTGTTGAATGCCATCATTGCCGAGCTGGACCTGCAAGGCTTCGACACACACACACCTCACCATTCTTGATGCCGCTTATGAACAGCACGACCCCACAACCCCAAGTGGTCCGAATTGATTTGGCCGATCGAAGCTATGACATTGTCATTGGTCAAAACTTGTTGGCCCAAGCTGCCACTTATGCCCAATTGCCCAAAGCGGCTGCGGCATTGATTGTGAGCAACACCACCGTGGCGCCTTTGTACGAGGCGGCACTCAAGCAAGCCCTTTCAGCGCATTACAAAATCATTCACAGCGTGCACTTGCCCGATGGCGAAGCGCACAAAGATTGGAAGACTTTGAATTTGATCTTCGACAGCTTGCTGGGCCAGGCCTGCGATCGCAAGACGGTGTTGTTTGCGTTGGGCGGCGGTGTGGTGGGCGACATGACAGGTTTTGCGGCGGCCAGTTTCATGCGCGGCGTGCCCTTTGTGCAAGTACCCACCACTTTGTTGGCGCAGGTTGATTCTTCCGTGGGTGGCAAAACAGCCATCAACCACCCCATGGGCAAAAACATGATTGGCGCGTTTTACCAACCGCAGCGTGTGGTCTGCGATTTGGGTGTGCTGCAAACTTTGCCCCCGCGTGAGTTGAGCGCAGGCTTGGCCGAAATCATCAAGTACGGGCCCATTGCCGACATGGCCTTTTTTGAATGGATTGAAGCCAACGTGGAGGCGCTCAAAGCGTGTGAGCCTCAAGCCATGGCCCATGCGGTGAAACGCAGCTGCGAAATCAAGGCGCATGTGGTGGGGCAAGACGAGCGTGAAGCTGGCTTGCGCGCCATTTTGAATTTTGGCCACACCTTTGGTCACGCCATTGAAGCGGGCCTGGGATATGGCGAGTGGTTGCATGGCGAAGCAGTCGCTTGTGGCATGGTCATGGCCGCCCATTTGTCGGAGGCCTTGGGCCTGATCGATGCAGCGTTTGTGACGCGCTTAACGCAGCTGATTGCGAAAGCTGGGTTGCCCATTCGGGGCCCTGTGCTCGATGCCCAGGACAATGCGGGCAAGTATTTGGCCTTGATGCTGCATGACAAAAAATCAGTGGCCGGCGACATTCAATTTGTATTGATCGAAGGCCCAGGCAAAGCGCGCGTCAGCGCTGCGCCCGAAGCCATGGTGCGCGCTGTCATCGATCGCTGCTGTGCTTGAAGCCTACGCTTGTCACCCTGAACAAACCCGCGGGCGACGCCACGCCGAAGTGCCCGCGCCAACGCGCAATGATTTTCAGCGCGACCGCGACCGCATCGTGCACTCCACGGCCTTTCGGCGTTTGGTCTACAAAACCCAAGTTTTTTTAAATCACGAAGGCGATCTGTTTCGCACGCGCTTAACGCATTCATTGGAGGTGGCGCAGTTGGGACGCTCGATTGCGCGTGCCTTGGGTCTGAACGAGGATCTGGTGGAGGCTGTTGCGCTGGCGCATGATTTGGGCCACACCCCGTTTGGCCATGCCGGGCAAGACACGTTGAACGAATGCATGCAAGCCTATGGTGGCTTTGAACACAATTTGCAAAGTTTGCGGGTGGTGGACCATTTGGAAGAGCGCTATCCCGAATTCGAACGCGCGAAGGCATTTTGAAGCACTGCGCCAAGCGCAATGCCTTGTTGATCGAAGCTCAAGAGCCGGGGGGTGTGGCCCATCGGTTCTTGCAAGGCACACAACCCAGTTTGGAAGCGCAACTGTGCAACCTGGCCGATGCCATTGCCTACAACGCGCACGACATCGACGATGGTGTGCGCTCGGGATTGCTCACGATGTCGCAAATGGACGAGGTGCCCTTGTTTGCGCATTACAAAACCATCACTTTGCAACAACATCCAGGCCTGACGGACGCCGGCAAAGCCAGGCGCTTGCTTTACGAAACCATTCGGCGGATGTTGAGCGATCAGGTCTACGATGTGATCGACACCACGCGCCAACATTTGATGCAACGCCAGCCGCAAAGTGCCGACGAAGCGCGTCTCTCTGGCCCTCTGGTGGCTTTCAGTGAGCCGATGGCGCAGCAGGTGAGGGAGATGAAATCGTTTCTGTTCAAACACCTCTACCGTCATCCGCAAGTGATGGAGACCACGGCCAATGCCCAAGTGGTGGTGCGCGAACTGTTTGATGCGTACCTCAGCCGTCCTCAAGAGATGTCGTCTGATTTTTCAGCGCGTGAAGAAACGCCGCGCGCAGTGGCCGATTACATTGCAGGCATGACCGATCGTTATGCCGCCAAAGAGCACGAGCGCCTCACCGGGCGCCGACTGTTGGCATGAGCATGCAAGCAGTTGACGATGCCAAGCAGTCGCAGGCTGCGGCCATGATGGTCATCTTCGCGGGCGTGGTGGCTGCGTTGCAGATTGGCAAGTTACCGCCGGCCTTGCCCGCATTGTCCGAAGGCCTGGGCATGAGCTTGATGCAATCTGGCTTCCTGTTGTCATTGGTGCAATTGGCGGGCATGAGCTTGGCCTTGGTTGTCGGTTTGTCGGCGGATGGCTTGGGACTCAAGCGCAGCATGCTGATGGGTTTGTTGGTTCTGGGCGTGGCCAGTGCCATGGGTGCATTCGCGCAAAGTGTGTCTGAGTTGATGTTGTGGCGAGCCCTCGAAGGGCTGGGCTTTTTGTGTGTCACCTTGCCTGCGCCAGGGCTGATTCGTCAATTGGTCAATGCGCAACAAGTTCGCAAACTCTTGGGTTACTGGGGCGCATACATGCCTGCCGGTACCGCACTGACCTTGTTGGTGGGGCCGCTGTGGTTGCCTGCATGGGGTTGGCAAACTTGGTGGTGTCTGTTTGCCGTGCTGTCTTGGGCCATGGCGCTGGTGCTGTGGCGTGTGGTGCCAGCCGATGCGGAGATGGCTTCAAAGCAACCCACACTGCAAAGTCAGCAGGTTGTTGTCCAAGTGGCATGGCCACAGCGTTTGCGTGAAACCCTGACCTCAACGGGTCCTTGGTTGGTTGCACTTTGTTTTGCCATGTACTCAGGGCAGTGGTTGGCCGTGGTCGGGTTCTTGCCTTCCATCTACACCCAGGCAGGTTTATCGGGTGCCACTTTGGGCGTGCTGACGGCGTTTGCGGCTGCCGTCAACATGGGCGGCAACATGGCATCGGGTCGTTTGTTGCAACGTGGGTTTCATCCCAGTGTATTGCTCAGTCTTGGATTTTTGGCGATGGCTTGTGGGTCATGGCTGGCGTTTTCCGAATGGACATCGGCGGTGCCGTGGGTGCGCTATGTGGGAGTGTTGTTGTTCTCATCGTGTGGTGGTTTGGTGCCGGGCACCTTGTTTTCATTGGCCGTGCGCTTGGCGCCGCATGAACGCAACGTGTCCACCACGGTGGGTTGGATGCAGCAAGGTTCTGCGGCTGGCCAATTTGCTGGCCCTCCCGCGGTGGCCTGGTTGGCGTCGCAGGTGGGGGGCTGGCAGTGGACTTGGACAGCGACAGGTTTGTGCTGTGTCGTGGGTTGGATGATGTCTTTCTTCATTGCCAAAGCCTTGAATGCACCCAAGGAGCTTGCATGAACCAGATCAGTGCTGAAGTGATGGTGCAAGACACCTTGCGCTGGTTGGAGCGTGCGGTCATCGGCTTGAATTTGTGTCCGTTTGCCAAGTCGGTGTATGTCAAAGGCCAAGTGCATTGCACCGTCAGTGCAGCGAATGATTTGGAAACTTTGCGCGACGATTTGCTGCGCGAGTTGCGTGACTTGGTGGCCAGCGAACCCGAGGTGCGAGACACCACGGTGATGGTCGTTCAGCACCTGTTGCAAGACTTTTACGATTACAACGACTTTTTGAATGTGGCCGACGATTGTTTGTTGGCGCTTGATTTAGAAGGCGTCATTCAAATTGCCAGTTTTCATCCAAAGTACCAATTTGCAGGAACCGCTGAAGACGACATCACCAACTACACCAATCGCTCGCCTTATCCCACTTTGCACTTGATTCGTGAAGCCAGCATAGACCGCGCAGTGGCCGCGTTTCCAAATGCCGAAGCTATTTTTGAAGTCAACATGGCCACCCTGAACCGATTGGGTTTGAAG
>RFVJ01000104.1 GCA_009928125.1 Betaproteobacteria bacterium | reverse complement strand
GTACCTGAAAACATGGGCATTTTTTCAGACCTCACGGTTGAAGAAAACATGTTGTTGGCTGCACGCAAGGCTTCGCGTGCGCAGCAAATGGACGCGGACCGCTTGGCCTGGATTTACGCCATGTTTCCCGCTGTTGAAAAATTTTGGCATCACCCCGCTGGCAAGTTGTCGGGCGGGCAAAAGCAAATGCTGGCTGTGGCCCGGGCCATGGTCGAGCCACGCGATTTGCTGATTGTCGATGAGCCCAGCAAAGGCTTGGCACCGGCCATTGTGCAAAACATGATCGATGCCTTTCAAAAAATGAAAGCCAGCGGTGTGAGCATTTTGTTGGTGGAGCAAAACATCCATTTTGCCCAGCAGTTGGGTGACAGCGTGGCGGTGATGGACAACGGTCGCGTGATCCATGCGGGCAGCATGGCTGCGTTGAGCGCCGACCCGGCTTTGCAACAATCTTTGTTGGGCTTGGCATTGTGATGGTGAACATGAAAACAAGTTTCGACATCCAACCTTTGCTGCTGGTCCCGGTTTTGGCGTTGTTTGCATTGCCGCTCATTGGCTCGGTCGACACGTGGCTGACCTTGAGTGTGGCGGGATTGGCGATGGGCATGATCATCTTCATCATGGCCTCGGGCCTCACCTTGGTCTTTGGCTTGATGGACGTCCTCAATTTTGGACATGGTGTGTTCATTGCATTGGGCGCGTTTGTGGCCACCAGTGTGATGTCGGGCATGGTCGATTGGACGCAATCGCAAGAACTCTGGCGCAACTTGGTGGCCGTGGGTTCTGCCATGGCGCTGGCCATGCTGGCTGCGTCAATCATCGGCTTGGCGTTTGAACGCTTCATCGTGCGACCTGTGTATGGCCAACACCTCAAGCAAATTTTGATCACCATGGGTGGCATGATCATTGGCGAGGAAATCATCAAGGTGATTTGGGGGCCATTGCAAATTGCGTTGCCTTTGCCCGAAGCCATGCGCGGCTCTTTGCTGTGGGGCGATGCCTCGCTTGAAAAATACCGTTTGATGGCGGTGGTGGTAGGGCTGCTGGTGTTCGCCATGCAGGCCTGGACCTTAAGTCGAACCAAAGTAGGTTTGCTCATTCGCGCTGGCGTGCAAGACCGCGAAATGGTCGAGTCTTTAGGCTACAAAATTCGCCGATTGTTTGTGGGTGTGTTTGTGGTGGGAAGTGGCTTGGCGGGGTTGGGTGGCGTCATGTGGGGCTTGTACCAACAAAATGTGGTGCCGCAAATTGGCGCGCAAGTGAACGTGCTGATTTTCATTGTCATCATCATGGGTGGCTTGGGCTCAACAGGTGGCGCGCTGATAGGTGCCTTGCTGGTGGGGCTGATGGCCAACTACACCGGCTTCTTATTTCCCAAGCTGGCGCTGTTTTCTAACATCGCACTCATGGCCGCCATTTTGTTGTGGCGCCCGCAAGGGGTCTACCCCGTGGCCAATCGTTGAAGGAAACGGCAGCACATGATCAAACGCATACTGTCTCATGACATGCCCCGCAGCACATGGTTGGCCTTCATGCTAGCGGCGGTGTTGCTGGGCTTGGCTTTTGCGCCTTTTCTATTCCCGGGGGTCAAAGCTCTGTCGGTGGCTGCCAAAATTTTGGTCTTCATTGTCTTGGTGGCCAGTTTTGATTTGCTGTTGGGTTATACCGGTATTGTCAGTTTTGCCCACACCATGTTTTTTGGCATTGGTGCCTATGGCGTGGCCATGTCGTCCAATCATTGGGGTGCAAGTTGGACCTCGTTGGGTTTAGGTCTTGCCATCGCACTGATGTTGACTTTGGTTTTGGCATTGTTGATTGGCCTGTTTTCACTTCGCGTCAGAGCCATCTTTTTTGCCATGATCACTTTGGCCGTCGCTGCAGCGTTTCAAACTTTGGCATCTCAATTGTCTGAGTGGACCGGGGGAGAGGACGGCTTGAGTTTCAAACTACCAGCCTTGTTATTGCCCAGTACCGAGTTCAGCGATACGCCGTTCTGGGGCGTTCAATTGGACGGACGATTGCTTTGTTATTACCTGTTGTTTGCAGCCGCATCGATCCAGTTTCTGATGTTGCTGCGCATTGTGAATTCGCCATTTGGCCGAGTCTTGCAAGCCATTCGAGAAAATGAATTCAGAGCGGAGGCCATTGGTTATCGTGTGGTGGTGTACCGCACTTTGTCCAGTGTTTTGTCGGCCTTGTTTGCATGCATGGCAGGTGTGATGCTGGCGCTTTGGTTGCGATACAACGGCCCTGATACATCGCTCAGTTTTGAAATCATGATGGACGTGTTGTTGATTGTGGTGATCGGCGGCATGGGCACCATTTACGGTTCCGCCCTGGGCGCTGTGGTGTTCTTGTGGGCCCAAAGTTATTTGCAGGATTTGCTGCGATGGGCCAGCGAGGCTGTGGCGGCATGGCCCATGCTGGCGGCGCTTTTGTCGCCCGATCGGTGGTTGTTGTGGTTAGGTCTGCTGTTTGTGTTGTCGGTTTATTACTTCCCAACGGGTATGGTGGGCCGGCTGAGAGCCAAAGCCTTGCCTAGACAGACACCCCTTGGACATCAATTCATTCCAAAATGAGTGCTTTCCCTGTTGTTCAAAGCACGCTGATTGCGCAAGATATCGTCAATTGATTTTGAGAGTAATTCCTATGAAAAAAACCACATCGATCCGCACCAGTCAATGGGCCCTGGCCCTTGCCACCACCGGTTGCCTGATGAGCACCACGGCCACAGCACAAAGCGGCGAAGTCAACGTCATTTGTTCCGCGCAAGCTGCTTGGTGCAGCATGATTGCTGTCACTTTTGAAAAGAGCCAAGGTGTGAAGGTCAACATGACCCTCAAGGGTTCTGGGGAGGCCATTGCCCAAATCTTGGCCGAAAAGGCCAATCCCAAAACCGATGTCTGGTTTGGTGGCACTGGCGACCCACATTTGCAAGCGGCAGAGCAAAACCTCACCCTTGAATACAAATCCCCCACCTTGCCCAAACTGCACGATTGGGCGCAGCAACAAGCCAAGCAATCAGGCTATAAAACAGTCGGTATCTATTCGGGCCCCTTGGGATTTGGTTACAACACCGAGTTGTTGGCCAAGAAAAAGCTGGCCATTCCGAAAACTTGGAATGACTTGCTCAAACCCGAATACAAAGGCGAAATTCAATCGGCCAATCCATCTTCCAGTGGTACGGCTTACACCATGATTGCCACCTTGGTGCAATTGATGGGCGAAGACCAAGCCTCTGGCACGGGGCCTATCAAAGCGGTGGCACGGGGCGAGACGTCTGTGTCCATCAGCTTCGTGCATGATGGGCCTGGTGAAAAAGCCCAAGGTTTTCCCATCGAAACCATCACGCCCGCCGATGGCACGGGTGCCGAAATTGGTTCCATGTCCATCGTCAAAGGATCACGCAACTTGGCTGCAGCCAAGCAATTCTATGAGTGGGCTTTGACACCCTCGGCACAAGCGCTGGGGGCGGCCACCTTGCAGTTCCAGTTGCCTTCTCACAAAGAAACCAAAGTCGATCCGCGCGTGCCTGATTTCAAAAAAATCAAGCTCATCAATTATGACTATGCCAAGTACGGTCAAACTGCTGAGCGCAAACGTTTGATTCAGCGCTGGGAAAAAGAAGTTAACAGCCTGCCGCAATAATGAATGCAGCGCTGCGCACGCAGCGAGCCTTGGCGCTGTGGGCCCTGTTGGGCCTTCTCAGTTTTGGCTTTCTGCCTTGGTACTTTCTTCAGCAAGGTTCTTTGGCTGCGGCCATGCCATCTGTTTGGGCTGGCCCAGAAACAGCCAGCGCCCTCATGCAAGCCGTTCAACATGGGCGTCCTTGGTTGTGGTTCGGTTTGGCAGGTTTGTTCATCTGTTGGGTCGGACTCATCACGCCAGTGGGTGGACATCCCAAACGCCAAGGGGTGTTCTTGGTGTGCGGTGCCTTATTGGGTTTGCTCGGCATCACACTCAGTGGTTTCGCAATCGGTGCGGTGGGTTGGTCATTTGAATTCCTCGAGCAATCGTTTGGCCCCATCCCACAGGGGCAGTACGGCATGGGGTGGGGCGCCGCAGGCGTCTTGTTGTCACTGACCATTTTGTTGGGTGCAGGTTTGGCGCGTTGGGGCTATTGCAGAGGCGATGTGTTCATTGCCAGTGCGGTCACTTTGTGCGTGATGTTGCTGGCCTTGTTTGTGGTCTATCCCGTTTGCCGCTCTTTGGCCTCGGCCTTTTATTCAGAAGCCAATGAACTGAGTCTGCTGGCAGTGTGGGACCGCATCGGGACACCGCGCATTTGGAGTTTGAATTGTTTGAATGCGACAGGCCGTTGTGGTGTGGCCTGGAACACTTTGGGCTTGGCGCTGGCAACTGCTGCGGGCACCACCCTTCTTGGAACGCTCATCGCTTTGTGGGCTGAGCGCAGCGGCACGCGTTTGGGCAAGCCGCTCAATGCATTGGCCCTCATGCCCATCATCACGCCGCCCTTTGTGGTGGGTTTGGGTTTGATCTTGCTGTTTGGTCGTTCAGGTTTGGTGAATCAAGCCATGGAATGGGCCTTTGGCATTCCGCCCACAAGATGGTTCTATGGGGTCTTTGGCATTTGGTTGGCCCAAATGTTTGCCTTCACGCCCATTGCATTCATGATCATGCGCGGGGTGGTGCAGGGCGTCAGTCCTTCGCTGGAGGAGGCGTCTCAAACTTTGCGCGCCACGCGCATGCAAACCTTTTGGCGCATCACCTTGCCGCTGCTCAAGCCCGGCCTGGCCAACGCCTTTTTGGTGGGCTTCATCGAAAGCATGGCCGACTTTGGCAATCCCATCATTTTGGGTGGGCAGTTTTCTGTGCTGTCGACTGAAATCTTTTTTGCCATTGTGGGCGCTGCCATTGATCCTGGCATGGCAGCGGCCTTGTCTTTGGTTCTCACCGTGTTTGCATTGGCAGTGTTCGTGATTCAACGTCAAGTGCTCAGTGGTGCGCAATTCACCACGGTATCTGGCAAAGGTGATGCGGGTATACCGCTGAATTTGCCGCCTGCCGTTTTGCATGTGTGCCGTGGCATTGCCGGGCCTTGGCTCGCATTCACTTTGGTCGTTTATGTGTTCGCCTTTGCGGGGGGCTTTGTGCAAACTTGGGGTCGTGATTACACCTTCACTTTGAACCATTTCAAGACGGCCTTTGATGTGCAGTGGGGTGAGTTCGGTTGGGTTTGGGCGGGCACAGCTTGGAACTCCTTGTTCAACACCTTGAGCTTGTCGGCCATGGCCGCGCCTGTGTGCGCAGGCTTGGGTCTGCTGATGGCGTGGTTGCTGGCGCGAACTGAATTCAAGGGCAAGAATGCATTTGAGTTTGCTGCGCTGCTGACCTTTGCCATTCCGGGCACTGTGCTGGGTGTGAGTTACATCCTGGCCTTCAATGTGCCACCCGTGGAACTCACAGGCACGGGCTTGGTCATTGTGTTGTGCTTTATTTTCCGCAATTTGCCAGTGGGTGTGCGCGCTGGCACGGCGGCATTCAAACAGCTTGATCGCTCACTCGATGAAGCCTCGGTCATGTTGCGAGCCAGCACGTTGACCACCCTTCGTGAAGTGATTTTGCCCTTGCTCAAACCCGCTTTGGTGGCCGCACTCATTTACAGTTTTGTTCGTTCCATGACCACCGTGTCTGCTGTGATTTTTTTGGTCACTGCCAAGTACGAATTGGCCACCACCTACATCATTGGCCGTGTGGGCAATGGCGACTATGGCGTAGCGCTGGCTTATTGCACCGTACTGATGGCGCTGATGGGTTTCATCACCGTGGTCATCCAAGCCTGGGTGGGTAAGCGCGAGTTGGGCCGACGAGAAATGAAAGCATCCACATGACCTTCAATTCAACAACTGCCGTGAACGGCATTGAGTTTCACCAAGTCAGCAAACGTTACGGTGAGGGTAACGCACCGTTGGTCGTCAAGGGCATTGATTTTGTGGTGCCCAAAGGCACACTCACCACCTTGCTGGGCCCTTCCGGTTGCGGCAAGACCACCACCTTGCGCATGATTGCTGGCTTGGAAACTGTCAGTGGCGGTCAAATTTTGATCGATGGGCAAGACGTCACCCACCTAGGGCCAGCTGAGCGCAATGTCAGCATGGTGTTTCAAAGTTATGCCTTGTTTCCGCACATGACCGTCATGGACAATGTGCGCTATGGCCTCAAGGTCAGCGGTGTTTCTGTGCCGGATGCAACAGAACGTGCGCATGTGGCTTTAGAAAACGTGGGACTCAAGGGGTATGACCACCGCTTGCCCAGTGAACTCTCAGGGGGGCAACAGCAACGTGTCGCAGTGGCAAGGGCTTTGGTGCTCGAGCCCTCTGTGTTGTTGTTTGACGAGCCATTGTCGAATTTGGATGCACGTTTGCGTCGCTCGATGCGTGACGAAATTCGAAGTCTTCAACAGCGTTTGGGTTTAACCGTCGCGTATGTCACGCACGATCAAAGTGAAGCCTTGGCTGTGAGCGATCAAATCATTGTGATGGACGCTGGCACCATTGCACAGGCGGGGTCCCCTGAAGATTTGTACGAACGACCTGTGTCCGAGTTTGTGGCTGGCTTCATGGGTGAGGCCATGCTGTTTCAGGGTGAAGCCAATGCGCAAGGTCAGGTCCAAGTGGGTCCTCTCACTTTTCAAGCACGACAGCGAGTGACGGCGGGTGCCGTGACTGCAGCCATTCGACCGGAAGCATGGACTGTGTTGTCGCCTGAAGGCGCTGCGTTGAAGGGTGTCTTGCAAAAGAAAGCCTATTTGGGTAGCACCTTGGAGTTGACCTTCGACACTGTATTGGGCCCCTTGTTTGTGGTGACTTCCGACCTGTCACATGACTGGGCTTTGGGTCAGACCCTGGGCTTGTCCTTAACTGGCCGAGGTGTGTCCGTGGTCTCTCGTTTTTGATCAACAGAAAGTATTTCATGGCCATCGTTTTTGATTTGGGCGGTGTGGTTTTCAAATGGAAACCCTTGGAACTGTTGCAAACAATTTTTCCTGAACGTGCACCCAACATGGCGGCTGCCCAACAATGGGCAGATCAGATTTTTGAAAGTTTCAACCCTCACAGTGACTGGGCGCAGTTTGATTTGGGCTTGATAGCGCCAGATGCATTGGCTGCCAAAATTTCAAAACGTGTGGGCATTCCGGAGGCTGACATGCATTTGTTGATTGCCAGCATTCCGCCGCACATGGTGCCGCAACAAGGGACTGTCGCAATCATTTCAGATTTGAAAGCAGCGGGCCATTCACTCTACTTTTTGTCCAACATGCCTGCGGTTTATGCAGATCATTTAGAACGTTCAAATGATTTTTTCCGATTTTTTTCGGATGGCATTTTTTCGGCGCGCATACAGCAAATCAAACCGCAAATGCCCATCTTTCAAAGTGCCAATCAGCGCTTCAAAATCTCGGGCAAAGAGACGGTGTTCATTGACGATGTACAGCACAACATCGACGCAGCACATGCCCATGGGTGGACGGGCTTGCGTTTTGATGAGCCAGCCCAAGTGCGGCGCGAGTTGGTGGCCATGGGCCTGTTGAAGGCCTGAAGAAAACCGCCTTGACGATGACTTAGTCTTTGGCGCCAAGCGCCAAGGCCAGTTGGCGAGATTGCGCCGAAGCGGCAGTTTGTAAGCTGACAGCCTGAGCCGATGTGGGCCAACCTTGCAAGTGTTGCTCGCTGATTTGGGCCAAGGCATCCATCCAGGTGGGCTCATCGTTCAAGCACGGAACGTAGTTGAATGTTGTGCCACCCGCATGCAAGAACGCCTCACGGGCTTCCATGCTGATTTCTTCGAGTGTTTCTAAGCAATCGCCTGTAAAGCCAGGGCACACCACATCCACACTTTGCGTACCG
>RFVJ01000103.1 GCA_009928125.1 Betaproteobacteria bacterium | reverse complement strand
TGCAGCGCATGCGCTGCAGATTTTCTAGGTTGACGCTTTATTTTTTGGGCAAGGTGCCACCACTCTTCACACACTCGTCCAATGTTTTGAAGGGCGTGAATTTCTGAGTTTTTTCGTAGCTGGCGCTGCTTTTGTCATGGCAGATGCCGCTGTCTGATTTTTTGACAATGACTTCGGCAACGGCTGCATTGGCAGGTGCGCGACCCCCACTTTTCAGACAAGCTTCCATGGTTGGAAAGGCTTCGAATTTTTTTGTGGTGCCATAACTGGTGCTGGCTTTGTCATGGCAAATGCCAGCATCTGATTTTTTGACGGCAGGATCTGCTGCTTGCGCAAATACTGCACTGGCACTGAACAGCATCAGGCAAGAGGCGATCAATGTGAGGATTGAACGAGTTTTCATTGAAGTCTCCTAGGTTTGAAGGTGCAAATCGGTGAAGGTGTGCATTGAATTGCAAGCACTTTTCAAGATTCGCATGCTAGCGCATCTCGCTAAGTTTGCTTAGTTTTGCGTTGTTTTTTCGAGTCGACTGACGTCAAAACCCATCAATGACAGCCTTTGCGTGAGCGCCTTGTAGGACGCTTCTGAAATTTGAGGGGTGCGCGACAAGATCCAGAGGTATTTTTTGCTGGGATCGCCCACTGCGGCCAGTTGGTACTGTGGGTCTAAATCCAGCACCCAGTAATCTCCCCAGACGATGGGGAGCCAACCTAACCAACTTGGCGCAAAACGCACTTCGAGCTGCGCTGGCTGCCCATTGGCACGGGGTCTGGCCATTCCCAAAGCTTGGATCATTTCGCCATGGGCTGTTTGGCATTGGTTGAGAACTTGAATTTGAGCTGGGTTGATCAGTTGGTAAGTCGCTTGGGTGTTTTGAGCGCAGTTGCGTTGAAACCAATTGGGTAATTTGGCTATTTCGTACCAACGGCCCATGTATTTCACCTGGGTTGCCTGCGTTGCAAGGGGTGCGAATAAACTCAGACCGATCAAGCAAAAGAAGAAATGCTTGAGGAAAAATTCACCGATTCGTTCAATCACATCCAAGCTCCAACGCCATTGGGTTAAAAAGTTGACGATAAAAAATCGGGCATGGCATCGCCTAATTGCACCAAAGCTTTGGGTCCTTCGTGCAAAGTACCATCCCAGACCAACCAGCCGTACAAAGCAGCCATGTTCATGCCAGTTGCAGCCTGGCCAGGTAAACCCACACGCTCTGCGCCTCTGCGTGCACCGTCAATGAGCCAAGCAGGAAGACTTCGGTGGTAGGGGTTGCGCATGACTTCGCCGATGTGCATGGCAGTCGCCGTCATCATTTGACCCACTTCCGTGGGACTCAAGGCCAGCATGAGTCGAGGCGAGAGTTGCGTATTCCAATATTCAGACAACAGCAAGTGACATCGTTCGGTGAGTTTTGCCAGAGGCAAAGCTTGCATCAACAAATGATAGGTTGCGCAGTGGGTGGTGTGACCATCCAGGGCATGTGGAACAATGATCATGCGTGGCTTGAAGATTTGAAGTTGAGTTGCCAGCTCAGTCACGCTGCTTAACCACTGCGGACTTTGCGCCTCAAATGCGTCAAGCGTGATGTTCTCAAAAGCTTGTTCTTGAATTCCCAAGGGGCTGGCCAATTCAAATCCCAAATAATTGCAAGCGGCTTGGGCTTCATGCCATCGCGCTTGCTTGCGATCCTTTCGACTGCCCAGCGTGATGGCCAGGTTGACCACGCGCCAACCTTCTTGGTGGCGCATTCGAATTGCCAAGCCACCCACCAGAGATTCGTCATCGGGGTGAGGGGCACAAATCAGGCAGCAAGGTGCATCGTTGGCGGCGGGTTGCGAAGAAATGGGCGTGAGGGCAAGACTCGGTTCAGGCGAGCTCAATGCATTTTGGTAGGCATTGACCATTTCATCAAAGGGTGTGCTCATGCGGATGGTTCGTTCAAGTTCGCGAAGAATCTTTGCTGCTTGTCATCGTCAAATTGATTTGGATGATTTTCTGAGTGCCATTATGATGAAACATATCTTAACTGAGAGAGTTGGTATGACATTGATGACCCCTGTTCGCAGTTTGTTTGCAGCCGCCGCGTGCATCTTGAGCATTTATTCACCCCATGCCCATGCACAAGAGCAGCAATTGAACATTCTGTGTTCTGTGCAATCTGATTGGTGTAATTTAATTCAAGTGACTTTCCCAAGGGTGACGGGCATCAAAGTGAACATTTTGCAGCGCAGTACGGGGGAGGCATTGGCCCAAGTGAATGCTGAAAAAGCCAACCCGAAAATTGACATTTGGTTTGGGGGCACAGGCGATCCTCATTTGGCCGCTGCGCAGTTGGATTTAACGGCGGTCTATCAATCGCCTGCCTTGGCCCAATTGCATCCTTGGGCCAAGGCGCAATATGAGCAATCGGGCGGAAAGTCTGTCGGTTTGTACCTGGGTCCATTGGGCATTTTTTACAACAAAGAAGTTCTGTCCAAACGCAAGTTACCCACACCCACTTCTTGGGCTGATTTACTCAAACCAGAATACAAGGGCGAAATTCAAATGGCCAATCCGGGTTCAAGTGGTGCCGCCTACACGGCCTTGGCCACTTTGGTCCAATTGATGGGCGAGTCACAAGCTTGGGACTATTTGTCCAAATTGCATCGCAACATGAGTTCCTACCCCCGTTCAGGCGAAGCACCTATCAAGGCGGTATCGCGCGGAGAAGCGGCCCTAGCGATCGGTTTCATTGCCCTGGCGCCTGGCGAAAAGGCTGCAGGTTTCCCCATTGAAGCTTTCACACCTGCCGAAGGAACTGGTGCAGAGATTGGTAGCATGTCCATCATCAAAGGAGCGCCTCATTTGGAGGCGGCCAAACGCTTCTATGAATGGGCGTTGACACCTCAGGCGCAACAATTTGCATTTGCGGCCAGAGGCTTTCAAGTGCCTTCTAACATGTCAACTGTCGTTGATCCACGTGTGCCTGATGTTAAAAAAATCAAGCTCATCAAGTACGACTACAACAAATATGGACAAGCGGCTGAACGCAAACGTTTGATCCAACTGTGGGAAGACAAAATCAAATCTTTACCGCAATGAAAAAAGGGACTCATTGAGTCCCTTATTGTTGAGGCATGAAAGATTACGCCTCGAGGTGATAGCGCGTGACTCGCTCGACCTCATTTTTAGACCCCAAAATGACACTGACACGTTCGTGCAGTTGTTGTGGTTGGAGGTCTAGAATTCTCTCGCGGCCGTTGGTCGATGCACCGCCAGCTTGTTCGATGAGCCAGCTCATGGGGTTGGCTTCGTACATCAAACGCAGCTTGCCTGCCTTGTGGGGTTCGCGCTTGTCCCAAGGGTACATGAAAATACCGCCGCGCGTCAGAATTCGGTGAACATCGGCCACCATGCTCGCAATCCAGCGCATGTTGAAGTCTTTGCCGCGGACACCCTCTTTGCCTTGCAAGCACTCGTCTACATACCGCTTGACAGGGGCATCCCAGTGGCGCATGTTGCTCATGTTGATGGCGAATTCTTTGGTGTCTTCGGGGACACGAACGTTTTCTTGCGTGAGGACAAACGAGCCTTGCTCGCGGTCCAAGGTGAACATGGCTACACCGTCTCCCACGGTGAGAACCAAGGTGGTCTGCGGGCCGTAGATGCAGTAGCCCGCAGCCACTTGTTGGTGGCCGGGTTGCAGGAAGTCTGCTTCGCTGAGGGCTTGCTGACCTTCTGCTTTTTTAAGCACGCTGAAGATGGTGCCAATGCTCACATTGACATCAATGTTGCTGGAGCCGTCCAAAGGGTCAAACATCAACAGGTATTCACCTTGTGGATAGCGGTTGGGGACCAAGTGGATGGTTTCCATTTCTTCCGATGCCATGGCAGCCAAATGACCACCCCATTCATTGGCTTCAATCAAAACCTCATTGGCAATGATGTCCAGCTTTTTCTGAATTTCACCCTGAACGTTTTCGACATCCGCGCTGCCTAAGACGCCACCCAAGGCGCCTTTGTTGACCGCGTGGCTGATGCTTTTGCAGGCACGTGCAACCACTTCCAGCAAGAGACGCAATTGCGACGGGATATGGCCCTTGCTGCGTTGTTGTTCAACCAAATACCGCGACAGTGAAATTTTTTGGGACATGGACATGACTCCGGGGGAAGGGTGTTATTCAGTCAAAGCGCGGGTGACAACTTCACGCACATCGTCACTCAGGTCGGGCTTGGCAGCAACGCGTTCGATGGCGGCTTTGGCTGCTTTTCTGTAGGGTTCAGCCAATTTTCTCCAACGGTCCATGGCCCGCGCCAAACGCGCAGCAACTTGTGGATTGATGGCATCCAATTCCATGACACGTTCGCTCCAGAAGACATAGCCGGCTGCATCGGTGCGATGGAAGCCACCAGGATTGCCACTGCAATAACTGAAGATCAAACTGCGTGCGCGGTTGGGGTTGTGCAAGTTGAAGTCTGGATGCTGCATGAGTTGGCGTACGATGGGCAAAATGTTGCCGCCTCGGTCGGGTGTGCTGGCCTGCAATGCGAACCATTTGTCGACGACCAAATCTTCAGTTTTGAACAGATCATGAAATTGCGCCAAGGCAGACGAAGCCCATTCATGACCGCTACCAACAAGTGCCAACAAAGCGTTAAAGCGGTCTGTCATGTTGTGCGCATTCTTGAACGCTTGGACGGCTTTACCTGGCCAAACCGAGGTGCCCTGATGCTGTGCAACCAAGCACAACATCTGAAGGGCCAAGCCGTTGAGTGCACGTTTGCCACTGGAAAGGGCATCAGGTGAGTAAGCACCCAGAACGCGGTTTTGTTCGTAGCAAGTTTCCCATTGTTCAAACAAACTGGTGGCCAATTGCAATTTCATGGCCTCACGAACAGCGTGAACGTATTGCGGATCAACCGATTCCAATTGTTCAGAAATGTATGTTTCTGAGGGCAGAGTCAGTACCAATTCTTTGAAGGCGGCGTCTAATTCTGGATGCTGGAGAACGCTGCGCATGGCAGCAATGAAATCTTCGTCCAGCACCTTCTCTGAGTCAGGATTGCCGTTGCTGCGAATGAATCGAAGCGCTGCCTGAACCGCCAAGCGTTGTCCCGCTTCCCAGCGGTTGAATGCATCAGGGTCATGTGCCAGAAGGGTGAGCCATTGTGCGTCAGACAGCGCGCAGTCGAGATTGACTGGGGCACTGAAGTTGCGAAGCAGGGAAGGTGTTGGCGCGCTGGCAATGTTTTCAAAAACAAAGGTTTGTGAAGCTTGGTTCAGAACCAGGGTTTTGCTTTGATTGGCCGTATTCAACTCGCCTTGCAATTGCACATGGAAGGGTTGACCTGTTTCGCTCAAAAGGCCCACAGTGACTGGAATGACAAAAGGTTCTTTGACAGCTTGGTCTGGCGTAGGTGCGCAGCTTTGAGAAAGCGTCAAGGTGAAAGTCTTCGCTTCACTGTCGTAGGAGCTGCTGGCGTGAACACGCGGCGTACCGGCTTGGCTGTACCAGCGTTTGAACTGTGTCAGTTGTTTCGCCAAGGGTGAATCAGGGTTGGCATCTGCGATGGCCTGCGCAAAGTCGTCGCAGGTGACCGCCTGACCATCGTGGCGTTCAAAATACAAGCGCATGCCTTTGGCAAAGCCTTGTTTGCCTTCTTCATCACCTGGTGCGCTGAGCAGGGTTTGCATCATGCGAACCACCTCGGCACCTTTTTCGTAAATGGTCACGGTGTAAAAATTGTTGATTTCGACGTAGGCGTCTGGCCGGACGGGGTGAGCCATAGGACCCGCATCCTCTGGAAATTGAACCGTCCGCAAGACTCGCACATCTTCAATGCGTTTGACGGCGCGGGCGCTGGCCATGCCTGCCATGTCACGGCTGAATTCCTGATCGCGGAAAACAGTCAAGCCTTCTTTGAGCGAGAGCTGGAACCAGTCTTGGCACGTGATGCGATTGCCAGTCCAGTTGTGAAAATACTCGTGACCCACAACGCTCTCGATGCCCGCAAAATCGGCATCCGTCGCGGTGGCAGGACTGGCTAACACATATTTGGTGTTGAAAATGTTCAAGCCTTTGTTTTCCATTGCGCCCATGTTGAAGTCACTGGTGGCCACAATCATGAAGCGCTCTAAATCGAGGGGCAAACCAAAACGCGCCTCATCCCAAGCCACACTGGCCATCAATGAGTTCATGGCGTGTTCGGTCTTGTCCAAGTCGCCAGGGCGAACGAACACTTGCAACAAGTGCTCCTTGCCCGAGCGCGACACGATGCGTTGTTCTCGGGCGACCAATTTGCCTGCAACCAAGGCAAACAAGTAGCAAGGCTTTTTGTGCGGGTCAATCCATTTGGCAAAGTGACGACCGTCTTCCAATTTGCCTTGTTCGACCAAGTTGCCGTTGGACAGCAACACAGGGTATTGCTGAGCGTCGGCACGCAGTGTGACGGTGTAGTTGGCCATCACATCCGGTCTGTCGAGAAAGTAGGTGATACGTCGAAAGCCTTCGGCTTCACATTGCGTGAAGAAAGAATCACGGCTGACATAAAGGCCAGACAGTTGGGTGTTTTTAAGCGGATTGCAGGTGGTGAAAATTTCCAAGTCAAAAGCGTCGTGGCCTTCGGGTAAATTTTCAAGGACCAGCTGGTTGCCGTCCATTTTGAAGGAGGTACCTCCGCCATTGACCATGACCCGCGCCAAGTTCAACTCTTCGCCATCGAGGCGCAGGGCTTGGGGTGCTACATCAGGGTTGCGGCGTACACGCATTTTGTTGAGCACGCGTGTTTTGGTGGGGTCTAAATCAAATGTCAAATCGACTGTGTCGATCCAAAACGCCGGCGCTGTGTAATCAACACGGCGAATGGCTTTTGCTGGGGCTTCAAGCATCACAAAAAATCTCCATGGGTCGGTGCAACACGCTGGCAGGGCCAGCTGTGTCAGACACCTTGTTTGAGCGAGGCTTCAATGAACGCGTCCAAGTCACCGTCGAGCACTTTTTGGGTGTTGGACATTTCAACATTGGTGCGTAAATCTTTGATGCGACTTTGGTCGAGCACGTAGCTGCGAATTTGATGACCCCAACCCACATCGGTCTTGGTGTCTTCTAGCTTTTGCTGTGCTTCCATGCGCTTGCGCATCTCGAAGTCGTACAAGCGCGAACGCAGGCGTTTCCAAGCCACATCTCGGTTGCTGTGTTGGCTGCGTCCGTCCTGGCACTGCACCACAATGCCTGTGGGTATGTGCGTCAAACGCACAGCAGAGTCTGTCTTGTTGATGTGCTGACCCCCTGCGCCACTGGCGCGGAAAGTGTCAGTGCGAACGTCTGCCGGATTGATGTCAATCTCGATGGAGTCGTCCACTTCGGGGTACACAAAAATACTGGCAAAGCTGGTGTGACGGCCGCCCGATGAGTCAAAAGGTGACTTTCGCACCAAACGGTGTACGCCTGTTTCTGTGCGCAGCAATCCAAAGGCGTATTCACCTTCAAACTTGAGTGTGGCACCTTTGATGCCCGCCACGTCGCCAGGTGACTCGTCTTCAACGGTGACTTTGAAACCCTTGCGTTCTGCATATTTCAAATATTGACGCATCAGCATGCTGGCCCAGTCGCAAGCTTCTGTGCCACCTGCGCCGGCTTGAATGTCCAAGAAAGCATTGCAAGAATCGGCTTCGTTGTTGAACATGCGTCGGAATTCAAGCTCTTCCACAATGGTGGACAGTTTGTTGGCTTCGACTTCAATGGTGAGCAAGCCGGCATCATCACCTTCCTCTTTGCTCATCTCAAACAACTCGTTGTTGTCAGAAAGCTCGGAGGTGAGGCTGTTCAGTGTGACCACCACACCGTCAAGGGCTTTTTTCTCTTTGCCCAGCTCTTGGGCTTTTTTAGGGTCGTTCCAGACCGTGGGATCTTCGAGCGATGCGTTAACGGTTCTTAGGCGTTCTGCTTTGGCATCGTAGTCAAAGATACCTCCGTAAATCTTCGGTGCGGGCGGCCAAGTCGACCAATTTCGCGCCAA
>RFVJ01000102.1 GCA_009928125.1 Betaproteobacteria bacterium | reverse complement strand
TGAAGTCTTTGCGCAGCACGGGCAAATCACAACTGGCACGCGCTTGCTTGAGGTAGTCTGCGCTGCCTTGAAAAAACTGCGCATCGGTTAAGACGGACAAGCATGCTGCGCCGTGCTCTGCATAGCTTTGTGCAATGTCGGCAGGCATGAAGTCCGCGACGATTTTTTTCAGAATGTCACTCATGCAGACGCTCCAGCTTTTTGCGTGAAGGCCACAAACTGCGTCAGCTTGTTTTGGGCAGCACCCGATTCAATCGCTTGACGCGCCAACACAATGCCCTCTTTGATGCTGCTTGCCACATTGGCCGCGTACAACGCAGCACCCGCATTCAGAATCACGATGTCGCGCGCAGCACCTGCTTCATTGTTCAAGACAGCGCGCAGCACCGCTTGCGAAGCTTCTGGTGTTTCAACACGCAACGCGCGGTTGCTGACCATGGCCATGCCAAAGTCTTCTGGGTGAATTTCATATTCTGTGATGTGCCCATCTTTGAGTTCGCCCACCAAGGTGGCCGCACCCAAGCTGACCTCGTCCATGCCGTCGCGGCCATAAACGACCAATGCGTGTTCGGCACCGAGTCGTTGCAAGGCGCGAATTTGAATGCCCACCAAGTCGGGGTGGAACACGCCCATCAAAATGTTGGGTGCGCTGGCAGGATTGGTGAGCGGCCCCAAGATGTTGAAAATGGTTCGTACACCCAACTCTTTGCGAACAGGCGCCACATTTTTCATGGCCGGGTGGTGATTGGGTGCGAACATGAAGCCGATGCCCACTTCTTGCACGCACTGCGCAATTTTTTCTGGCGACAAATTGATGTTGGCTCCCAAACTCTCGAGCACATCGGCACTGCCCGACTTGCTGCTGACGCTGCGGCCACCATGCTTGGCAGTTTTGGCGCCAGCAGCAGCTGCCACAAACATCGAGCAGGTTGAAATGTTGAAGGTGTGTGAGCCGTCACCGCCTGTGCCCACGATGTCCACCAAATGGCGCGCATCGGGGACCACCACCTTGGTTGAAAACTCGCGCATCACTTGCGCGGCTGCGGTGATCTCCCCAATGGTTTCTTTTTTGACACGCAGACCTGTGATCAATGCTGCCGTCATGACGGGCGAAAGTTCGCCGTTCATGATCATGCGCATGATCTTCAGCATTTCATCGTGGAAAATTTCACGGTGCTCAATGGTTCTTTGCAGTGCTTCGTGCGGTGTGATGGGCATGGCGTTCTCTGGATTTGAATTCATGAAATGTTGGGGTGCTGTGCTGACGCGGTTTGTGAGGTTCAAGCGTTGAAAAATTGACGCACAGCGGAAATGGTGCGGTCAATGCCGGTTCGGTCAACGTCCAAGTGCGTGACGAAACGCAAGCGGTACAAGCCTGTCATGTCGATCCCCGCTTGCTTTAAATGGGTTTGCAAGGCGGCGCCTTGGGCTTTAGCTTCACGAAGCCGCGGCGGCCATGAAGCCCGCTTGACGCAAACCACCGCCTGCCATTTTTCGCAGACGATGTGCTTTGCCAATCAACTCTTTGGTGCCACACAAAGCAGAGCCCATGGGTGCGCCCAAGCCTTTGCTGAAGCAGACCGACACACTGTCAAAACATTGGGCAATGCGCTTGGCTTCGTCATAAGGTGAGGTGCCCCGTGCTGCGGCTTGGGCCACTGCGGCATTGAAAAGGCGTGCGCCGTCCAAGTGCCGTGCCAAACCTTTTTGCAACGCGAATGCGCTGGCCTCGCTCAGATAACTTTGGGGCAAGACCTTGCCACCCCATGTATTTTCCAAGGCCAACAACTTGGTTTTGGCAAAGTGCGCATCGTCTGGTTTGATGGCGGCTTCGATGTCGGCCAATGCCAAACTGCCATCGGCTTGTTGCGTCAAAGGTTGGGGCTGCACACTGCCAAACACGGCAGCGCCACCACCCTCCCAGCGGTAGCAATGGGCCATTTGACCCACGATGTATTCTTCACCGCGCTGACAATGCGACAGCACGCCACACAAATTGCTTTGTGTCCCGGTGGGCATGAACAGCGCCGCTTCAAAACCCAGCAGGTTGGCAATTTTTTCTTGCAGTGCGTTCACGCTGGGGTCGTCTGCAAATACATCATCACCCACCAAAGCTTGAGACATGGCTTGCCGCATGCCAGGGGTGGGCCGCGTGACGGTGTCGCTGCGCAAATCGACGCGCGGCAAAGTGGGTGCAGAGCTCATGTCAGGAAGCCTCCAAGAAATTTTTCAGCATGGCGTGGCCATGTTCGGTCAGGATGGACTCGGGGTGGAACTGCACACCCTCCACATGCAAATGTTTGTGGCGCACGCCCATGATTTCACCGTCATCGGTCCATGCAGTGATGTCCAAATCTACAGGACACGATGCACGCTCAATGGCGAGCGAGTGATATCGGTTGACTGTGAATTTCTCGGGCAAGTTCTTGAACACACCCGTTTGTTTGGTTTGAATGACGCTGGTTTTGCCGTGCATCAATGCTTGCGCGCGCACAATTTTGCCGCCGAACGCAGCGCCAATGCTTTGATGACCCAAGCACACGCCCAAGATGGGCAACTTGCCCGCAAAGTGCTGAATGGCCGCCACAGAAATGCCCGCTTCTGCAGGCGAGCAAGGGCCGGGCGATATCACCAATCGATCGGGAGCTTTGGCGGCGATGCCTTCCAAGCTGATTTCGTCATTGCGAAACACTTCAACCTCGGCGCCCAATTCACCAAAGTACTGCACGATGTTGAATGTGAAAGAGTCGTAGTTGTCGACC
Source organism: Betaproteobacteria bacterium (assembly GCA_009928125.1). Classification (GTDB taxonomy): domain Bacteria; phylum Pseudomonadota; class Gammaproteobacteria; order Burkholderiales; family Burkholderiaceae_C; genus Limnohabitans_A. Next base: position 5,399 of record RFVJ01000102.1, on the reverse strand, counting down.
ATCAACAGTTTGATTTTGGCCATGTTGATTACTCCAACCCTTCTTCCACCAACTCACTGGCACGCAACAAGGCGCGGGCTTTGTGTTCGGTTTCTTTCCATTCCAACTCGGGGACTGAATCGGCCACCACACCAGCGGCAGCCTGCACGTAAAGTGTTTGATCTTTGATGACCGCGGTGCGAATGGCAATCGCCACATCCATGTCGCCCGCATAGCTGAGGTAACCGCATGCACCGCCATACAGTCCGCGCTTGGTGGGTTCAAGGCGATCAATCAATTCCATGGCATGCACTTTGGGCGCTCCCGTGAGTGTGCCCGCAGGAAATGTGGCCTTGAGCACATCCATGTTGGTCATGCCTTCCTTCAGAATGCCTTCGACGTTGCTCACGATGTGCATCACGTGGCTGTAACGCTCTACCGCGAAGACTTCTGTCACTTTGACAGAGCCAATTTGGGCGATGCGGCCAATGTCGTTGCGGGCCAAGTCAATCAGCATCACGTGCTCGGCACGCTCTTTGGGATCATTGACCAATTCGTGTTCGGCGGCTTTGTCTTTTTCAGGCGTAGCGCCCCGTGGACGTGTCCCAGCCAAGGGACGGATGGTGACTTTGACGCCCTCTTCGGTTTGCTCTTGGCGCACCAAAATTTCGGGGCTGGCACCCACCACATGAAAGTCGCCAAAGTTGTAGAAGTACATGTACGGGCTGGGGTTCAACGACCTGAGCGCACGGTACAAAGACAAGGGGCTTTCGGTGTAACGTTTTTTGATGCGTTGGCCCACTTGCACCTGCATGAAGTCGCCTGCGGCGATCAGCTCTTTGGCTTCTAGCACCGCTTTCAGGTAGTCTTCTTTTTTGAAGTCGCGTTCAGCAGGATGCGTTTGCGTAGAGCTCACCACGGGCGCGCTGACGGAGTACTTCAACAACTCTTTGAGTTCACGCAAACGCTTCTTGGCTTTTGAATACGCCTCGGGCACACCAGGGTCGGCATACACCATCAAATAAAGTTTGCCCGACAGGTTGTCGATCACGGCCAACTCTTCGCATTGCAGCAACAAAATGTCGGGCGTACCCAAGGTGTCGGGGGGACATGTCTTTTCGAGTTTTTTCTCAATGTAGCGAACAGCGTCGTAACCAAAGTAGCCGGCCAAGCCGCCACAAAAACGTGGCAGGCCAGGACGCAGCGCCACCTTGAATCGCTTTTGGTACTGCGCGATGAAGTCGAGAGGGTTGCCCGTTGCAGTTTCTACCACCACCCCATTGCTGACCACCTCGGTCTTGGCCTCTGCACCAAAGCCACTGGCTTGCAAAAACGTATGGGCGGGCAAACCAATGAAGCTGTAGCGGCCAAAGCGCTCACCGCCCACCACCGACTCCAGCAAAAAGCTGTACTTGCCACCATCTTTGGCGTGCGCCAGTTTGAGGTAGAGGGAGAGCGGCGTTTCTAAATCAGCAAATGCTTCCAGCATGAGGGGAATGCGGTTGAAGCCCTGTTGCGTCAGGCTTTTGAATTCAAGTTCTGTGATCACGATCGGAAGCTCCGTTCAGGATGGTTGGGCCGGGGTTCGCAATGGGCGATCAAAAAAAGGGGCCAACCGGTTCATTCATTTGTTCAAGTGAAAAACTTGAACACGGGGTGGCAGCGATGCCGCTGCCGGTTCTAGGCAAATTTAAACTGGCTGACGCCAAGACCAGGCTCCCCGGCCAGAAACGGCCGGCAGCGCTGCTGCGAAGAATGAATGAATGTGGATCATGGAAGGCTTAGTGTAACAAAGCTGTTGGTCACACGCCAAGTGGTATGTCAGCCTGCGCTCAATTCCTGGCGCATGGCTTGAATGACGGCTGCATAGTCGGGCTTGCCAAAAATGGCGCTGCCCGCGACAAAGGTGTCGGCCCCGGCATCGGCCACGCGGCGAATGTTGTCGACTTTGATGCCGCCGTCCACTTCCAAGCGGATGTCTTTGCCCGATTTGTCAATCCACTTTCTGGCTTGCTCAATTTTACGAAGCGCACTGTCAATGAAGCCTTGGCCACCAAAGCCAGGGTTGACCGACATGATGAGGATCAGGTCGATGTCGTCTATGACCCACTCCAACACCTCCAAGGATTCAGCAGGATTGAACACCACGCCAGCTTTGCAGCCTTTGGACTTGATGGCCTGCACACTGCGGTGCACATGCGTGGAAGCGTCCGGATGAAAGCTGATCAGGTCGGCACCGGCATCGGCAAAGGCAGCTGCCAAGGCGTCCACCGGCTGCACCATCAGGTGCACATCAATGGGCACGGCTTTGCCATCGGCAGTTTGGGCATGCGGCTTGAGGGCTTGGCAAATCATGGGGCCAAAGGTGAGATTGGGTACGTAATGGTTGTCCATCACGTCGTAGTGAATCCAGTCGGCGCCAGCGGCAATCACATGGCGCACTTCTTCACCCAAACGGGCGAAATCGGCTGACAACAGGGAGGGGGCGATGCGGTAGGTGGTCATGCCCGAATTGTCTCATTTTGTCAGCCCCAAATTGTTCAAGGTGCACAGGGACGACAGCGCTTGTCAGAGGTTATGCTTGGGTTTATGGGTGAGTTTGATCTGATCGAAACCTTCTTCAAACGACCAGCGCGGCATGCCACGCTGGGGGTGGGTGACGACTGTGCTTTGCTGGGCGTCACGCCCGGCCAACAATTGGCCATCTCCAGTGACATGCTGGTCGAAGGTCGCCACTTTCTCGCCACCGTCAACCCACGTCATTTGGGTCACAAAGCCTTGGCCGTGAACTTGAGCGATTTGGCCGCCTGTGGCGCTCAGCCCAAGGCCTTCATGTTGGCGCTGTCTTTGCCTCAGGTCGACCCCCATTGGCTGTCTGAATTTTCGCAAGGCCTTTGGGCCTTGGCCGACGTCCATGACATTGACCTCATTGGCGGTGACACCACACGGGGCCCCTTGAACATTTGCATCACCGTTTTGGGCGAAGTTCCCGCCTCGCAAGCCCTGCTCCGAAGTGGCGCCCAAGTTGGCGATGACATTTATGTGAGCGGCCATTTGGGCGATGCACGCTTGGCCTTGGAAGTTTTTCGAGGCGCCATGAAAGTGCCTGCGTCTGTTTTTGAAAGCGCACGAAGGCGCATGGAACAACCCACGCCACGCGTCGCATTGGGCATGGCTTTGCGCGGCATTGCGCATTCCGCCGCCGACATCAGCGACGGTCTGCTAGGTGATTTGGGCCACATTTTGAAAGCCAGCGGGGTTGGCGCAGAGATCGAAACACACCTTGTGGCCAGCACCTTGGACTGTGTCAATTCCAAAGAATTTGTTGGGGCACTTGATATGGCCAGTCAGTTGGCACTGACTTTGTCGGGTGGAGATGACTACGAACTGGTCTTCACAGCAGCACCCGATCAGCGTGAGGCCATTGCAGTGGCCAGTCAATCCGCCCAAACGCGGGTCACGCGGATTGGCCGCATCACGGCCACGCCTGACTTGCTTTTGCGTGATGCAGAAGGTCAGGTTCTGCCGCACACTTTTCCTTCATTCGACCACTTCAAGTCAGCATGAGACCCACTGCAGGCTTCATGGCAAAGCACCCCGCTCATTGGATTGCCTTGGGCTTTGGCGCTGGGCTTTCACCCAAAGCGCCAGGCACGGTTGGCACTTTGTGGGCATGGGCCAGTTGGTGGGTGTTTCATGAGCACGTCACGCAACTTGAGTGGGGCCTGCTTTTGGCTGTGTCCACTTTGGTGGGTTGGTGGGCTTGCAAAGTGACTGCAGAAAACATGGCCATCGCCGACCCTGGGGCCATTGTTTGGGACGAAGTGTTGGCGTTTTGGCTCATCCTTTGGCTGTTGGAACCCAGTTCTTTTGTCACGCAATGCTTTGCTTTTGCGTTGTTCCGTTATTTCGATGCGGCCAAGCCGGGGCCCGTCGCTTGGGCCGATGGTTTGTTCAAAGGCTTTGGCTGGCGGGGGGCTTTGGGCATTTTGCTGGATGATTTTGTGGCCGCGTTTTGCACACTTCTGTGCTTTGCACTTTGGAGAGTCTGGTGACATCCCTCATTCAACTTCAGTGTGAACAACTTGCCCAATTGCTGTTGGCACGCCAGGCTTGCATGGCCACCGCGGAAAGTTGCACGGGTGGCATGATTGCCACCCATTGCACCCATTTGTCGGGCTCTAGCGCTTGGTTTGAACGAGGTTTTGTGACTTACTCGAACGAAGCCAAAACGGACATGCTGGGCGTACCGGCCACTTTGATTGCGCAGCACGGTGCGGTCAGCGAGGAAGTGGCCAAGGCCATGGCTTTGGGCGCTTTGGCGCACTCAAAGGCCCGCTTCAGTGTGGCGGTCACAGGCATTGCAGGCCCGACCGGTGGCAGCCCTGAGAAGCCTGTGGGCACCGTCTGGCTTGCTTGGGCTTCTCACAATCCTGCGCAATGCATCAGCAGCCGCCAAGTTTTTTCGGGCGACAGGCAAGCTGTCCGAGAGGCCACGACGGCGCTGGCATTGGCAGAGTTGGTCAAGATGGTGGCTGCAAGCTGAAGCCAAAGCGATCACTTTGAAAGCTCGCCACTGAAGCGTTTGGCCAAAAAAATGCCCACCGAAGTGGGCATTTTTTCAATCAGCGGGCAAATGAATTTGCTGCCTAATTTGGTTGCGGGGGCCGGATTTGAACCAACGACCTTTGGGTTATGAGCCCAACGAGCTACCAGACTGCTCCACCCCGCGGTAAAAATCAGAGTATACCTTGTGAATCAGCTTTAATACTTAAGAATTTAAAATTAAAGCTGCAGTTCTACAAATTACTCAGCTGCGGCTTGATCGGCCACATCAGGGCGATCAACCAATTCGACCAAAGCCATGGGTGCATTGTCGCCAACGCGGTAACCCATTTTCAAGATGCGTGTGTAACCACCGGGGCGCTTGTTAAAGCGGGGGCCGAGGTCTGTGAACAACTTGGTGACGCTGTCGCGATCGCGCAGGCGGTTGAAAGCCAAGCGGCGGTTGGCCACTGTGTCAACTTTGGCCAAAGTGATCATTGGCTCAATGACGCGGCGCAATTCTTTGGCCTTGGGGACTGTTGTTTTGATGACTTCGTGCTCAATGATGGAGTTCATCATGTTTTGCAACATTGCCAAGCGGTGTGAGCTTGTGCGGTTAAGTTTACGTAGTCCGTGTCCGTGACGCATGGTGCTATTCCTTTCTTTATTAATCAAGCAGCCGTATCAGGTACTGCCCGTGCACTGCCCACCCCTTTCATGCAGGTGGGACTTTTTTAAATTAACGCTTTTCCAAACCGGCAGGTGGCCAGCTCTCGAGCTTCATGCCCAATGTCAAACCGCGAGAAGCCAAAACTTCTTTGATCTCGTTGAGTGACTTGCGACCCAGGTTAGGGGTCTTGAGCAATTCGTTCTCG